>NZ_LATC01000074.1:0-25984 GCF_001414075.1 Mycobacterium sp. UM_11
GTGTATAAGAGACAGTCTCCGAACAGCTGATGCCGCACTGGTTGCTGTCCCTGCAGACCGAGGCGACGCGGCGCAATAGCACCGCGCCGCAGGTGATCTTGACCGCCACCAACAGCGAGCACGCCATCGCCGCGGTCCGCGACGGCAGCGTCGACCTCGGCTTCGTCGAAAACCCTGGCACGCCAAAGGGATTGGCGACCTGTGTGGTGGGGCAGGACGAACTGGTGATCGTCGTGCCGCCCGGCCACAAGTGGACGCGGCGGGCGCGGGGGGTGACCGCCCGCGAACTCGCGGAAACGCCGCTGGTGGCGCGCGAACCGCATTCGGGCATCCGGGATTCGCTCACCCAGGCGCTGCGTCACGTGCTGGGCGAGGACATGGAGCAGGCGCCCCCCGTGCTGGAGCTGACGTCGGCGGCGGCGATGCGCGCCGCCGTCCTCGCGGGCGCCGGGCCCGCGGCGATGAGCCGGCTGGCGGTGGCTGACGACCTGGCGGTCGGGCGGCTGAGCGCGGTCACCATCCCGAAGTTGGATCTGCGGCGCAAGTTCCGCGCGATCTGGGTGGGCGGTCGCACCCCGCCGGCCGGGGCGGTGCGAGACCTGTTGAGCCACATCGTCAGCCGTCAGGCCGCAGCGTCGGCCTCCAGCGCCTCGTCGTAGCGATCGAGCACGGTCTCGGCCACCAGCCGGTGCGCGCCCAGCGGCGCGGCCATCGGAATGTCGTTGTCCCGCGCGAAGGTTGAGACGCCGTCGGTGAGCAGGCCCGGGGCCAGGAACCACGGCGCGATGACGAGCCGCCGCGCCCCGCGGCGGCGCAGCTGGGCGGCGGCTTTTTGCACCGACGCCTCGGGCCGGGTGGCGAACGCCGTCGTCGCCGCGGCCCAGCGGGTGCCGACCGCGAGGCGGGACGCCACCGTCGACGTGCGGGCGTTCGCCGCGGTGTTGGACGAGCCGATCGCGACGACCATCACGCCGAGGTCGTCGTCATCCGGGGATACCCCGATCTCGGTGAGGCGCTCCCGCAGCACCGAGACCAGCCGCTCGTCCTCGCCGAGCACGTCGGCCTGCCGGATGCCGTGGGCCCCGGCGTCCGCGATCTGCTTCGGGATGTCCAGGCGCGCGTGGTAGGCGCTGGCCAGCAGCAGCGGGGCCACCACGGCGCGGCGGCTGTCGGGCAGGCCGGCCAGCACGTCGACGAAGTTCGGCTCGTTGAGCTCGAGGAACGCCAGCCGCACGTCGAGGTCGGGGCGCAGGCCGGCCAGCCGGTCGGACACCGCGCGCGCGTTGGAGCCCGACCGGGGGTCGCGGCTGCCGTGGGCGGTGAGTACCAGCGTGCTCATGAGGCGTGTAACCCGCATTCGACCTTGTTTCGTCCCCGCCAGCGTCCGCTGCGAGGATCGTCACCCTCGGCCGGCTTGGTGGTGCAGGGGGCGCAGCCGATGGACGGGTAGCCCTCCTCGACTAGCGGGTTGACCAGAACGTTGTGGCGCTCGATGTAGTCCCGGACGTCCTCGTCGGTCCAGCCCGCGATGGGGTTGACCTTGATCAGCTCGAACGATTCGTCGAAGCTGATCAGCGGCGCGTTCGCGCGGGTGGCGGCCTCCGCCCGGCGCAGCCCGCTGACCCACGCGGCGTAGCCGCGCAGCGCGCGGCGCAGGGGCAGGACCTTGCGCCGGCGGCAGCATTCGTTGGGGTCGCGGGCGAACAGCTCCTTGCCCAGCAGTTCGTCCTGCTCCTGCACGGTGTGCTCGGGGGTGACGTTGAGCAGGTGGATGTCGTAGGCGGACTCGACCGCATCGCGGGTGCCAATCGTTTCGGCGAAGTGGTAGCCGGTGTCCAGGAACACCACCGGCACGCCCGGCCGCACCTCGGAGGCGAGCGAAACCACCACGGCGTCTTGCATATTGGCGGCGACCACGTACTGACAACCCGGGCCGTCGGCACCGCCGAAGTGCTCGTCGGTCCACCGCAGGACGTCGACGGCGCCGGCGTCCTCCATCTCGGCGGCGCCGCGCTCGGCCAGCTCGCGCAGCTGTTCCTTGGTGAAGTTGATCGCCACCATCGGGTCCTCAGCTCCTATCGCAGGTCGGCCTCGTCGGCGCGCAGCGCCCAGGACGCGAAGGTCTCGTTGCCCTCCCGGCGGTCGAGGAAGTTGCGCGTCACCCGGTCGATGTAGTCGCCGAGCTCGTCGCTGGTCACCTTGTGCTGACGCAGCTTTCGGCCGAACCCGCTCGCCTCGCCCAGGCCGCCGCCCAGGTGGACCTGGAAGCCCTCGACCGAATTGCCCTCGCCGTCGTCGATCCACTGGCCCTTGAAGCCGATGTCGGCCACCTGGATTCGCGCGCACGAGTTCGGGCATCCGTTCAGATGGACGCTGATCGGCACGTCCAGCCTGGAGTCGACGTCGGCCAGGCGCTGCTCCAGCTCGGGCACCAAAGTCTGTGTGCGGACGCGGGTTTCGGCGAAGGACAGCTTGCAGAACTCGATGCCGGTGCAGGCCATGGTGTTCTTGCGCCACGCGGAGGGCCGCGACGGCAGGCCGAGGTCATCGAGTGCGGCGACCGTCTCGTCGACGCGGTCGTCGGGCACGTCGAGGATGACCAGCTTCTGGAACGGGGTCAGCCGGGCCCGGTCGGAGCCGACCTTCTCCATCAGGTCGGCCACCGCCGACAGCGTGGTGCCCGAGACGCGGCCGGCGATCGGGGCGACGCCAATGGCGTTGTGCCCGTTCTTGATCTTCTGCACCCCGACGTGGTCGATGGTCTGCTTGACTCGCTCGGGCGCCGGGCCGTCGATGAGCCGTCGGTGCAGGTACTCGGTTTCGAGGACCTTGCGGAATTTCTCGACGCCCCAGTCCTTGATCAGGAATTTCAGCCGGGCCTTGGCGCGCAGCCGCCGGTAGCCGTGGTCGCGGAACGCCTTGGTGACGGCCTCCCACACGTCGGGCACCTCGTCCAGCGGGATCCACACGCCGACCCGTTGGGCCAGCATCGGATTGGTCGACAGGCCACCGCCCACCCACAGGTCCAGGCCGGGTCCGTGCTCGGGGTGGTTGACGCCGACGAACGCGACGTCGTGGGTTTCGTGCGAGACGTCCTGCAGGCCCGAGACCGCGGTCTTGTATTTGCGTGGCAGGTTGGCGTATTCGGGGTTGTTCATGGAGCGCCGGACGATCTCGTCGATCGCAGGGGAGGGGTCGAGCACCTCGTCGAGCGAGTCACCGGCCAGCGGCGAACCGTGGATGCCGCGCGGGCAGTCACCGCAGGCCTCGGTGGTCTGCAGTCCGACGGAATCCAGGCGCCGCCAGATCTCGGGGACGTCCTCGATGCGAATCCAGTGCAGCTGCAGGTTTTCCCGGTCGCTGATGTCGGCGGTGTCGCGGGCGAATTCGGTCGAGATCTGACCGAGCGTGCGCATCGCGTGCGCCGTCAACGGTTTCCCGTCCGTGCGGACGCGCATCATGAAGTACTTGGCTTCGATCTTGTCGGTGTTGTCGTCGCCGGTCCAGCTGCCGTCGTAGCCCTGCTCGCGCTGGGTGTACAGGCCCATCCAGCGGAAGCGCCCGCGCAGATCCGAGTGGTCGATGCTGTCGAAACCCTGGTGGGCGTAGACGTTGACGATCCGGTCGCGCACGTTGAGCGGCGCGTCGTCGTTCTTGATCTTCTCGGTGTCGTTGAGCGGTTCGCGGTCGCCCAGCGACCACTGGCCCTCGCTGCGGGTCTTGGCGGGACGTGCTGTGGTCATGGGGTGCTCCTTCGCGGTGCTGGGCTGCAGGGCTGCCGGCCGCGGCATCGACGCGATGATGTTGTCTTCGTTAGGGGACGGGCGCTTCGTTGCGCCCACGTCTCATGGCTTCATGGTGCCCGGCATGGGTGTCGGCGAGTAGAGGTCGCGCCGTTGTGAGGGCACAACGGTTGGTTGTGTGTGTGCGCGATTTGAGTCACACCCGCCACAGCAGCCTCTGGAATCGGAGGCACCCTACGTGCCCGCCTCATAGCGACAATTCGCGGGCAGCACAACGCGGAACGGCCCGAGTCGGCCGGTTGTCGCTATGAGGCGGGCACCTCGCCTAATCCCTCGAACTCGCCGGGGAAGTTCGTGCGGCGAAACCGGGGGCGGCGCGGAGCGGCGGGCGTAGCATCAGCTCACGCTCAACGGCGAGCGAGGTACACATGAGCCACAGCGACTCGACCGACGTCGACAAATGGGACCGCGACCTGACCGAACATGTCGTCGCGCTGACCCGCCCGATCGTCAAGCACTATTTCCGGTCCGAGGTGCGGGGCCTGGACAATATCCCGCCCGGGGCGTCGTTGATGGTGGGGAATCATTCCGGCGGCATGACGACGTTCGATTGGTCGGTGTTGGCCGTCGACTACTACGACAAGTACGGCTACGACCGCCCGCTGTACGCGCTCGCTTTCGACACCATCTTCGCCGGGCCCGCCGGTGAGTTCTTCCGGCGCACGGGGGTGATCCGGGCGACGCGCGAGAACGCCGCCAAGGCCTTGGCCTCCGGCTCCCCGGTGCTGGTCTTCCCCGGCGGCGACTTCGACGTCTACCGGTCCACCTTGCGGGAGAACAGCATCGACTTCGACGGGCGCACCGGTTACATCACCACCGCGATCGAGGCCAATGTCCCGATCGTTCCCGCCGTCTCCATCGGCGGGCAGGAGAGCCAGTTTTTCGTGAGCCGCGGCCGGTGGCTGTCCCGGGCGTTGCGGCTCACCAAGCTGGAGCGCAAATTCTTCCGAACCGACATCCTGCCCATCACTTTCGGCTTTCCATTCGGGCTCAGCGTGCTCGCGCCGGTCAACATGCCGCTGCCCACCAAGCTCGTCACCGAGGTGTTGCCGCCCATCAACGTTGCCAAGTTCGCCGACGCCCACGACCTCAAGCGTGTCGACGCGCACGTGCGGTGGGTGATGCAGAAGGGGCTGAAAGAGCTTGCCGCCCAGCGTCATTACCCGGTGATCGGTTAGGTCCCCGCAAACACCACGTCGGGGTTGAGGATGCCCGCCGGGTCGAAGCTGTGCTTGATGCGGCGCATCAGGTCGATCTTCACCGGGTCTTCGAGTTCGAGATAGTACGGGGTCTTGGCGCGGCCCAGGCCGTGTTCGCCGGAGATGGCGCCGCCCAATTCCATTGCCAGCGCGAAGATGTCGGTCATCAGCTTCTTGCGGGTGTCAGGGTCCTTGCAGAAGATGGCCAGGTGCACGTTGCCGTCGCCGGCGTGCCCGCAGCCCGCTGCTGCGCCGCCGGCGGCCGCCGCCAATCCGCGGGCGGCGGACAGGAACTTCGGCATCGCGCCGCGCGGCACCACGGTGTCGATGAGGTCGTCGGCGCCGACGGCCTTCAGCGTCCAGAACGCCTTCTCCCGCGCCTCGATCAGCTTGCGCGCCGAACCGCCTTCCAGCACATAGGCATCCACGGCGCCCAGTTCGGCCAGCAGCTCGCCGGCCTTCTCGACGTCCTCGTCCAGCCGCTCCGCCGTCCGGTTTTCAAGGGCCACAACGAGATACGCGTCGCAGCTGTCGCGAACGCTGTCGGGAACACCGAGCTCCAGGTTTTGGGTGTGCACCAGCGCGGCCATCGTCACGTTGTCGATGTATTCCAGGATGTAGGGCGCGAGGCCGCTTCCCACGATCTTGGGCACCGCCGTCATGACCTGGTCGAAATCGGCGAACGGCGCGAGCACGGCGGCGTTGTGGTCGAGCCGCGGGTGCAGCTTGACGGTCACCTCGGTGGCCAGGGCCAGGGTGCCCTCCGAGCCGACGATGAGCTGGGTGAGGTCGTAGCCGGTGGAGATCTTGGCGATCTTGCCGCCGGTGCGGATGAGCTCACCGGTCGGCAGCGCCGCCTGCAACCCGAGCACGTTCTGGCGGGCGATGCCGTACTTGACGGCGTTCATCCCGCCGGCGTTGGTGCCGACGTTGCCGCCCACGCTGGACGACAGCTCGCCCGGGTGCACCATGTAGCGCAGGCCGGTGTCGGCGGTGGCGGCGTCCAGCTCGGTGAGCGTCACCCCGGGTTGGACGACGGCGACCTGGTTGGTGGTGTCGACCTCCAGCACGGCGTTCATCCGCTCGAAGGAGATCAGCAGCCCGTCGGCCCGCGGGATGGCCGCGCCCGACAACCCCGTTCCGGACCCGCGGGCCGTCACCGGCACACCGTTGTCCGAGGCGGCCTTGAGCAGTTGCGAAACCGCTTCCGCGCTAGCCGGTTTGGCGACGTACGCCGGGCGCTGCGGCGGCTTGGTCAGCACCTCGTCGTGCCAGTAGTCCTCGGGGATGGCGTCGCCGGTCAGCAGGTTGTGCTGGCCGACGATCTCGGCGAACCGCGCCGTCATGTCGCTCATGGGACTTCACCCTATCGCCGGAGTGAGGTGATCGATGGCCGCTCGCATCTCGCCGCCGACGATCGGCACGCAGTCGTCGGGGAGGTCGGTGGTGACGTCCACGCCGCCGAGTCCGTCGAGGAATCTCGGCAGCTGCTCCATCGCGCCGGTGGGCAGGTCGTGCAGCACCACCACGGTGTGCAGTTGGCTCTGAGTGTCGGCGAGCGCCCGGTCGACCCACCCGGTCGGGTCGGCCCAGTCGCGCGGGACGCTGTTCCACAGGACGCAGGTGTAGTTCTCCGTCAGGAGATACTCGATCGCCGTCAGGTTCAGGCAGCGCCGTTCCAGTGCGCCCTCCGTTCCCCACGGCCGGAAGTAGCGATCGCCGTTGCCGAAGCCGTCCAAAATCTTCTGCGTGCTGCGGATCTCGTGCAGGGTTTCCGCCGCGGAGAGTTCGCCGAGAGGCCGGCCATGGGTGAGGGAGTGGTTGCCGATCCGGTGCCCGTCGCGCACGACGCGCTCGAGCAACCGATGCCCCGCCGGGGAGGAGACGTTCTCGCCGACGACGAAGAAGATGGCCGACATCCCGCGCTCGGCCAAGGCGTCGAGAACCTGGTCCGTGACCCCGGGGGTCGGGCCGTTGTCAAAGGTCAAGGAGATTCTCGGTCGCATCAATCCACATCCTACTCTTGCCTGACTGATCGATCAGTTAGTATCCTGGCGGGGTGACTGTGACCGTGCCGAAGTCCGAGGTTCCCGCCGGCGCCGCCCGGCAGCGGATCCTGCAGACGACCATCGAGTGCTTCTGCGCGTACGGCTATGAAAAGTCCTCGATGAAGCTGATCTCGACGCGGGCCGGTGTCTCGCAGACGCTGCTGCACTATCACTTCGAGACGAAGGAAAAGCTGTTTCAGGCGGCCATCGACGACATGGCCAAGCGCATGTTCGCCACGGCGTCGGCGCGGCTGCCGCACGGCATGTCGGTGCGCGAGGGCCTGACCGAGGCGGCCGGCCTGATGTACGCCCTGTTCATCGACAACATCGACGCGGTCATGTTCATGGTCGAGTTCGCCGCGGCCGCCAACCACAACGAGTTCTTGCGCGCCGCGTATGTCGACTATCGCGACACCCAGCGCCGGCAGCTCGCCGAGGCGCTGCGCAGCATCGCCGGCGACGATGCGCCGCAACCCTTGATCGACGAGTCGGTGCGGCTTTTCGAAACCGTGCTGCTGGGTATGTCCATGCAGCGTCCGTTCGTATCCGACACGACGGGCTTTCGGCGCGACTTCGACGTGTTCGCCCAACTGCTCGCCGCCCGCATCACCGAAGGATTGGAAAGGCGATGACCGCCAACCTCACCGTGCAACCGATGGTCGAAGATTCGGTGGTCGGCTCCGGCGGCAAACGAATCTTCGTGCGCCGCTACGACAACCCCAACGCCGACTACGTCCTGGTGCTGGTGCACGGCACCGCGGGGAACAGCGAGAGTTACGACGCGTTCGCCGAGCACATGCGCCGCAATTACCGGGCGGCCGTCTATTCGTTCGACCTGACCGGGCACGGCCGCACGGAGGGCGAGCCGGGCGTGTTCAGCTTTGAGGATTTCCTCGAAGACACCAGGGCCGTCACCGATTACGCGGCGCGGCGCACGTCCCTCCCGGTCGTCCTGCACGGCGCGAGCCAGGGTGGCGAGGTCGCGTTCCACGCGCTGGACGCGTGCCCGGCCGTAACGGCCGGGGTGTGCATGAACATCTTGTTGAACCACGAGGCGCCGATGAGCCCGGCGATCCGGTTGTTCCGGTCGCGACCGGCGAAGTGGGCGGCCGAAAAGCTTGGCGATCGGGTGCGGGTCCCGCTGCGGCGGGTCATCGATTTCGAGGCCGCCTACCAGGAAGACCCCGGGCTGCTGGACAAGAAGAAGAAAGACCCGTTCTACGTCTGGCGGTACGGGCTCAAGAGCTATCACTCGGTGTTCAACTACGTGCCGCCAAAACCCGCCGCCGCCAACACGAAACCCGTCCTGGTCACCTGCGGGGAGCACGACGAAATCGTCGGCGCCGAACACTGCCGAACCTGCTTCGAGCGGATCGGCGGGCCCAAGGACATCTTCATGATGCCCGGCGGTGGCCACCAGCTTATGCTGTTCGACACGAACGTCTACAGCCGCGTGATCGACTCGTGGATTTCCGAACGCGTGCTCGGGGACGCGAAGTCGTGGCAGCCGCCGATCGAACCCGAAGAGCGGCGATTCTTCGAATTCCTCGAGCGCGAACGGGCCAACGACGCGGCGGGCGAGCCCGAGTACCGCTATTCGGCGATCGACCGCTTGCTGATGCGGATCAGCAACGGCACGATCGAGCGCGGCGTGCGGTACTTCTCCAACGCCGAGGTGAGCGACCAGTGGCGCTTCACCGCCGAGCTCGTCGGCGAGATCGACTACGCGGCATGGGATTTCCTGCGCGACTACCTGCCGCCCATCGAGGGCGAGCGGCCGCGGATGGCGGTGGTTGGTTGCGGAGCCGGCGGGGCGATCGCGGGATTGCTCGACCGATATCCGGGGTTGCGCGGCTGGGACGTCGTGGGCGTCGACGTCGACTACAAGTCGATCGACGCCGCGCGCAGGCGGTTCGCCGACCGGGCCGGGGTGACCTTCGTCGTCGGCGACGCGCGTGACCCGGAGGTGTTGGGGGACAACCGCTTCGACCTGGTCTACCTACACGGGGTGCTCGACCACTGCACCGAGCACCGCCGCCTGATGGACACCGTGTTCCGCGCGCTGAAACCGGGCGGCCGGATGTTCTACGTCGCACCGGATCGCAACGTGTGCACCTGGCTGTGCTTCGTGACCGTCGGGCCGCTGTTCGTGTTCGGTCTGCACAAGCCGAACCACGACTTCCGCCGGTTCCCCCGCCCCGCCGAGCTGAACGCCCTGCTGGAGGGGGCCGGCTTCGAGCTGCTGCGCCGGCGAGGCCGGCCGGGCAGGCCCGCGATGGTCGGGGTCGAATACAAGTCGGGGATGAACCCGTTCCCCGTCAAGAAGTCGGTGCGCACGCGCGCCCTCGGCGAGGAAATCTTCGAGCACACCGAGCCGCGGTGGTGGCTGAGGAACGGCTTCGTCGGCGAGTACGCGGGGGCGGTGCAGAAACCGCCTGCTGTTTGACTCCTGTTGAGTAGCTAGTTTCGATTCCGGATCGGGTGGTTACTCGGAATCAGGCCAGCCAGCTTTCCGACAGGAGATCGACACGGACCTCCAGGGAACTCAGTCTCACCGCGGTGAAGTGCCTCCGGCGCCGGGCGGTCTCCTTGGCGACGGCCGGTACGAGCTGCGGGGTGTGCTCGGCCGCGGGGCGATGGCCGAGGTGCGCGACGGCTGGGACCGCAAGCTGGGCCGGCCCATCGCCGTCAAGCTGCTCTACCCCGGGATCGCGGACCGTCCCGACAGCCGCCTGCGATTCGACACCGAGGCGCGAGCGGCCGCGCGGTTGACCGGGCGGCACGTCGTGGTCGTCCATGACGTCGGCGAGCATCAGGGGTTGCCGTTCATCGTGATGGAGAGGCTGCCAGGGGTGTCGCTGGCCGACCACATCGCCCGCGGGCCGCTGCCGCCGCCGTTCGTGCACGCCGTCCTCGACGGCGTCCTGGACGCCCTGGCCGAGGCGCATCACGCCGGCATCCTGCACCGCGACGTCAAGCCCGGCAACATCCTGTTCACCGCCACCGGCGAACCCAAGCTCGCCGACTTCGGCATCGCCAAAACGGCCGGCGCCGCCTACACCCGGGCGGGCGAAGTCGTCGGGAGCATGGCCTATCTGAGCCCCGAGCGGCTGACGTCCAAACCGGCCAGCGTGGTCGACGACCTCTACGCCGTCGGCGTGGTCGGTTACGAGGCGCTGACCGGGCGGCGGCCGTTCCCGCAGGAGGACCTGGGCGCGCTGGCGCACGCCATCCTGCACGACTCGCCGCCGCCGATCGCCGCCCTGCGCCCCGACGTGCCACCGCCGCTTGCCGCCGCGATCGAACGAGCGATGGCGCGCGACCCCGCGTCGCGATTCGACGAGGCCGGCGCGATGCGCGCCGCGCTGTTCGGCGCCGAACCCTTGAGGGCTCCCGTCGGCACCCGGGTCATGGAGGCGCCGCCGCCCGCCGTGCTGACCTACGTCCCCGCTTTGGAGCCGCACAGCCCCCGCCGCAAATGGTGGGTCGCGGGCATCCTCGCCGCGTTCCTGTTGGCGATGCTGCTGCTGGCCATCGATCCGCCGTTCTCGTCGCCACCGCCCACGCCCACGACGACCACCACCACACCGGCGCCGCCCCCGACGACGACCACCACCACGCCCAGCAGCACGCCGCAGCCGGCCCCAGCACCGCCGCCCGGGCACGGGGGGCCCAAGCACAAGGGTGGGCACGGAGGCTGAGCCGATATGGGATCGGTAGCCGGCGATTCGTTGTGTGATTGCGGGATGAACAAGAAGTGGATGGCCGGCGCGCTGCTGACGGCCGGTATCGGCGCGGGGTTGGCCGCCGGCACCGCGCAGGCCGACCCGTACGGCCACGTCGGCGGGAACTGCCCGGCCGGGCACACCTGCGGCAAGTGGTGCCCCGGCGAGCGCGTCCCGGACAACTTCATCAACTGGGACATGGGCGTGTGCCACCTCTACTACTACGACTACCGCGGCGTGGTCGACGCCGACAGCGGCGCCGTCTACGGATGGCCCGGCGGCCCGATCAACGCCACCCCCCACCCGGCGCCGGCCGGACCGCCCAACTTCAACTGCGGCCTGTTCTGGTGCCCCGTGCCGCCGCACGCGTGAGCCGCCGCACGTTACGTCCTCGGCCAATATGGGAACCCGCCGGGCTGGACCTGTTCCGCCTCGCGAAAGGACTGCCCATTGACCTCGCGGCTCGGCACCCGTTTTGGCCCCTACGAGCTGCGCTCACTGATCGGTGCGGGCGCGACCGGCGAGGTCTACCGGGCGTACGACACGGTTAAGGACCGGACGGTCGCGGTCAAGCTGTTGCCTGCCGCGATGGCGGCCGAAGATGGCTTCCAGCAACGGTTTCAGCGTGACTGCGCCATTGCCGCGCGATTGACCGAACCCCACGTCACCCCGGTGCACGACTTCGGGTCGATCGACGGGGTCTTCTTTGTCGACATGCAGCTGGTCGAGGGTGGCAGCCTGCGCGACCTGCTGCGGTCGCAAGGCGCGTTGGAGGCGCCGCGGGCCGCGTCGATCGTCGCGCAGGTGGCCCGGGCGCTGGACGCCGCGCACGCCGCCGGGCTGGTGCACCTGGGCGTGCGGCCCGAGCACGTGCTGCTGACGCCCGATCACTTCGCGTATGTCGTCGACTTCGGTCTTGGGCACGCCGATGGGTCACGCGTGTACATGGCGCCCGAGCGGTTTACCACCGGCCGCGTCGGCCCGCAGACCGACGTGTACTCGCTGGCCTGCCTGCTCTATGAATGCCTCACCGGCCAGCCGCCGTTCGAAGGCGGCGCGGAGGAGTTGAAGCGCGCGCACCTGTTGTCGCCGGCGCCGAGGCCCAGCATCATGCGCCGCGGCGTGGGCCGGGCCTTTGACGACGTGATCGCCCGCGGTATGGCCAAACAGCGGTCGGCGCGGTTCGGCTCCGCGGGTGAGCTCGCCCGGGCGGCAAGTGAGGCCGTGAACGCGGCATACGAACCGGTTGGCGTCGGGGCGGGGGCCCTTGGTACCCGCCCGTTTGAGGCGGTGTATCCGAACCCGGACGACACCGGTTTCAGCCCGTATCCGGTTGTCGAAGCGCCATCGCCGTTGCCGCGTCGGCCTTTTGGTGGCCGCGGGCCGCTGCTGGCGATCGGGGCGGCGCTGGCGCTGGTGGTCGTCGGGCTTGTGGTGGCGCTGGTCTCGGCGTTGCTGGGTGGTGGCTCGCCGCCACCGGCCGCGGTTAAGCCTTCTGGTCCCGCGCCGTCCAGCCCGCCGCCGCCGAAGACGCCGACGCTGTCGGCTCCGGTGCAGGGCGCCGACGGGTTGGGGTTCGTCGGCGAGACGGCCCGCTGCGATCCGGGGAATCCGCCGGTGGCCGTGGTGCGCACCGCTAAGTCGCTGGCGGTGGTGTGCCAAAACCTCAGCGGCAGTTACTACTACCGTGGTGAGCGCATCAGCGACGGCGCCCACATCGAGCTGTCCAACGCGGAGCGCGCAGGGGACGGGTTCGATGTCACCAACCCGGTCGACGGCGTCGTCTACGAGGTGCGGCCCAATCGGTTGCGGATCATCAGCGGCAGCCACGTCGATTCGTCGGAGCCGGTCCTGCAGTACGCGACGGCGTCGTAACGATCTAGGCCGGCCGGCTGCCGACCTCCAGGCCGGCCAGCTCGCAGGTGCCGTCGAACACCATGCGGCCGTATTCGCTTACCCTGCAACGCAATCGGCCTGCGAGGTGTTCGAAGTCGGTGTCGATGTTGCGCCGCTGCGCGGGCAGCGGAACGGGTAGGACGTGCGGATCCGCCTGGGTGCCGTCGCCGTCCAGCTCGATGCGGTAGCGCGGTGTGCGCGCCGATATTGTCCAGCGTCCGTCGCCGACGTCCGATCGCACGGGCGCCGGTGGGGTCACCCGGATGACGCGGTCGCCGAGCCGTACGACGACACCGGTGACGTCCCTGCGGATCGGGCCGAGCTGAAGAAGGCCACCCGAGAAGGCGACCGAGACGTCGGCGTCGCCGAAATCGTGGGCCTGACCCCACCACCAGCGCTCGGGGAAGCCCGCGCCCCAGTTGCGTTCCGTGTACAGCCGGGCGCCCTTGAACGACCACGTGCGGTCACGGAATTCGACTGTGCCGCCGGCTTTTCCGCCGAGCCGGTAGGGATGCCAGTATTGGTTGAGGAACGGGACCGACGAGAAGACCCCACCTCCGCCGAAGGCCTTGGACCAGTTGAACGGATCGGTGAAATGCAGGTTGAGATGGATGCCGTCGAGGTCGATCTGGAGCCGATCGAGGTACGCCGCCAGGCGGCAGTCGGGAGCGGTCCCGGCGTGCACCGAGAAGGTCGACGAGTCGGCGTGGGCGCCGTCCATGACCGCGGAGCGCACCACGTCGCCGGGATGCAGCGCTACCGCGACGGTGGCCCAGTCGCCGTCGGGATGCCGGTTCACGCTGCACAGCGCGACGACGACGCGACCCGAGGCGGCATCGGTGAGGCGCCAGAACCAGCCCTCCATTTCGGTTCCGTGCGAGGGAACCGGATCGCCGAAGGGCACGTCGGCGCCGGTGCGTCGATAGGCATGGACCAGTGGCCCGACCGTGTTCCCGGCTATCCAGCGCAGGTAGGCGGCGGTCATCTCCGCTCCGCCAGCCCCGACTGCACGAGCGCGTCGTCGATGAAGCGCTGCACGGGCCGCGAGCGGAAGAATCCGGTGTGACCGCCTGGGTACCACTGGATTTCGGGTTTGCCCCAGTGCTCCCAGAGCCGGGTGACCTGGTCGCGCGGGTGGACCAGCCGGTCGGCGAGGCCCGCGTAGATGAAGCGGCCCGCTTTCGGCACGCGCGGTGTCAGCGCCAGCGGCGAGATCATCCGGCCGAGGGGCTTGGCTTCATTCATGGTCTGCCGCAGGGCGGCGTGGCCGCTGAGGCCGGCGTGGCGGCCGACCAGGTTCACCAGGTCGACGGCCGGCACCCCGAGGATGGCGCAGGTGAGGCCGTCGTCGAGGCTGGCGACCAGCGACGAGATCAGGCCGCCCAGGGAGATGCCGTTGACGCCGATTTGGGCGTCGGGCTGTTGCGTGCGGATCCAGGTGAGGAGCCGCCGGATGTCCCAGACCGCCTGGGCGGCGCCGTGGACGTCGTCGAGCACGTCCTCGCTGGGGAACTTCGGTCCGCCGCTTGCTCGGGGGCCGTGCAGGGGCAGTACCGGGAGCACGACGTTGAGGTCGAGCTGCCGGTACAGATGCCAGGCGTGGAACAGCATCGGGTCGAGCGCGGCGCGTCCCATCTCGGCGCCGTGGATGCAGATCAGCCAGGGCCGCGGCCGGCGGTGCCGGAACATCAGGGCGTATTCGCGGTTGTTGCCGGTGTAGCTGCGCCACCGTTCCCGGCCGGGTTCGCCTTCGTAGGGGTCGTAGTCGCTGTCGAAGGACAGCCGCTCGTAGTTGCGTCCCATGTTGCTCACGCGCTTGACCGTCACGTCGGTGAGCGGCGGGGGCGGGGCGAAGAATCCCTCGGGATTGTCGAGCCAGCCCTTGTCTTTGTAGAACTCTTGTGCGGCAAGGACTTCGCTGTCGATTCGTTGCAGCGTTTCGGCGTCGGGGGCCCGGCGCAGCATGCTGAAGCCGCTCAGCAGGATTTCGTCGCGGAACGCCTGCGCCGCGAGCGCGATGGTGGGCCGGGCGACCGGCAGCTCGTCGGGCTGGCGATCGAGGTAGGTGCCCCAGGAGCGGGCGTAGAAGCCGCCGGTCCGGGTGAACGGCCCGAGTAGTTGGGTGATGGGGTTGGCGGGCATCTAGCCTCGCTTTGCTCCGGGGGTGAAGGTGACCGGCAGGTTGGCGAGACCGGTCATGCTGGGGTTGCCGAGGTATTGGTGGACGTGTTGGGCGTCGACTTTGTAGTCGGGGATGCGGTCGAGGACGGCTTTGACCATGACTTCGGCCATCAGCCTAGCGAGGTGCGAGCCGATGCAGCGGTGCGGCCCGAGCCCGAAGGCGACGTGACGGTTGGGCGCGCGATCGAGGACGATCTCGTCGGGCTTTTCGAATTCTTTTTCGTCGTGGTTGGCGGAGAGCCAGCTGATGACGACTCTGTCGTTCTTTCGCAGGCGTTGGCCATTGAGCTCGACGTCGTGAGTGACTGTGCGGCTGAGGGTTTGGTTGACGCTGAAGTAGCGCAGGAATTCGTCGGTGGCGGTGCGGTAGAGCTCGGGGTGGTCGATGAGTTGTTGTCTCAGGTCTGGGTGGGTGCCCAGGTGGTGGAGCGTGAGCGCCGTTTGCGAGGTGGTTGTGTCGACGCCGCCGCCGATGAGGTTCCAGAGGATGTTGAGCAGCTGGTCGTCGGTGAGGCGGTGGCCGTCGAACTCGAACTGGAGGAGGAAGCTGGTGAGGTCGTCGGTCGGTTTGGCCCGTCTGCCGGCCGCGTACTCGAGGACTTCTTCCATCATCTTCGGGACCTTGGCGATGGCGTTTTTGTACTCGTCGCTGTCCTGGGGCACGGCCATGACGGAGTGGAAGAGGTGGGCGTAGAGGTGCCAGTTGTCGAGGGGAAGGCCCATCAGCTTCATGGTGAGGATGGCCGGGACCGGGCTGGCGTAGTCGAGGACGAGGTCCATGCGGCCGTCTTCGATTTTCTGGTCGAGGAACTCGTGCGCCTTGTGTTCCATGAAGGGCTTGAGTTTTTGGACGGCGCCGGGGGAGAAGAACGGGGCCAGGGCGTGTCTGAGCGCCTGATGGTACGGGCCGTCGACCTCGCCGATGCCCAGGGCCGGCTGGCCGTCGGGGCGCGGGACGCCCATCTCGCCTTGGTAGTCAACGCCGTCTTTTGAGTTGGGCTCGTACTTGTGGGCGAAGGTGTCACCGTCTCTGGCCGTTCGGCTGACCGCGTCGTAGCTGCTGAGGAACCAGAATCCGCCGTAATTCTTGTTCCAGGCGACGGGGCACCTGCTTCTCAGGTCTTTGTTGATGGCGTTTTCGTTGAGGTTGAACGCGTCGGAATGGTGGTCGAAGTCGACGATCGCGTCTTCGGCGACGTCGGGACGGATTGTCATCTGGGTTGGTCCTCCACCGTGCCGCGCGATCGGCTATCTGCACTATCTTTGCATTATTACGCGCCGGGTTCTGCCGAGAAAGGCCACGATGAGTAGTCACCGGACGACCTTCAACCACGTCGGATTGTGCGTCTCCGACCGTGAGCGGTCGCGGCGGTTCTATGAAAATGTGCTGGGGTTTCAGTTCTGGTGGGAGCTCGATCCGCCCGACGGCCCGACGGCCAAGCTGGTCCAGCTTCCCGAGCCGCTCGGGGTGCATGCGACGTATCTGGTCCGCGACGGGTTCGTGCTCGAGTTAATGGACTACTCGAAGCGTCAGGCTCACGCCGGGTCGGAGCGGGTGATGGATCAGGTTGGGCTGACGCACATCTCGTTCTCGGTGTCCGACCTTGCCGGGGCGTTGGCTCGGGTGGCCGAGTTCGGGGGAGCGGTGGTCGAGGAGACCGTGACCGAGGCGATGGCGATGATTCGGGATCCGGACGGGCAGCTGTTGGAGTTGCTTTCGGACGGGTGGTTGTCGGCGCTGCCGTCTCGGCCCTAAAGCGGGGCGGCGAGACGCACGGCTGAACAACTAAGGGTGGGAAGCTTCTATTCGCACCCGACGCCATTACCGTCCCGGTCAAGGCCGTAAATGTCCTTTCCGACTACAGTCACAGGTCCGGAAACATAGGCGGGCCCATTACCGCCACCGCCGGCACAGTCAACGTCACTGGCGATGGGAACGCAGGCGCCCGAGTAGTTCGGGTCGCACGATGAGCCGGGTGCTTGGGGCATGGGCGCTACGTACGGGCCTGTTGATCGCATGAACGTCACATCGCTTGGACTGGCGCCCGACGATGCCGCCAAGATTAGCCCTACGGCGAACCCTATTATCAGCACTGTCAATTTCCGCATGGTGGCGAATCGTATCCCAGGTATCGCCGCCTTGGCCCTAAATCGCAATCGGTCTCACCTGCTTCGGTGAGATTACTCAGCCGGGGGAAGCAGCGTTCGTTTATATTCACGTCACGACAACGGAAACGCGATGTCGAGGCGCTCGGTCCGTTTATATCCCGCCCAAGTCGGCACTCCTGCGGGCTGCGCGCGGTAAATGCCTTGCGCCGCCGCTACGACTCGGTCATGCTGCGTCGGCCACTCAATCTGGGCGGCGACGTGTTCGAGGACGTCTCGATTGCGGCCCAGGACGCGGTCCACGATCGAGACCGCAGGCAATGCACCACCCTTGTCGCCGTTGCAGCGCGCGCAGGCCAGCACCAGGTTGGCCAAGCCATCGATGCCTACGAGCCACCAGGGCAGCATATGGTCAACCGGATTGTTGGGGGGCAGGTGCACGCCGCAGTAGAAACACTTTGCGCCGAAGGCTTCTTTGAGAGAGTGGCGGACGGCGGCCAGTGCGGTGCGTTCACGGCCGAACAGGTGGCCCGCGACGTCGGGAACCTTGTCATAGAGGAATTTATTCATCCGGCGCACGTCGTCGACCCACATGATCTCCAGCGCCGGCTTGAGCAGCCCAGCGAGCCGAGCGAGGCCGTGTGCAATCCCGGGCTTCAGTTCGATGGCGTCGCCATGTGCCCTCAGCGTCGATCGCGATACCTGATCGTGCAGAAACGAGTCGTCGTAGAGGAAAGGGTCGTTCGTTGAAGCCCCAGGAAGCTTCTGCAGCCGATACAACGGCTGCTGAGCGAGACACAGTGTGATTTCGTTAAGGGCGCTTCGATATGCAACAGGCGCGCGCGACCTGGCGACATCCACCGACGCGCCTATGTGAGCGAACCCGGCCGCCTGACGCAACGAGTTTGTGGCGGCCAGGATTCGAGGGCGTGGTTGGGTGGATTGGCGCAGCTCTTGGCCGTCGAACGGCCGCACCTGCTGCCAGTAGATCTCCAGCACACGATGCGCCAGATCGGGGATTGAAACCCGCAGCGGATCGCTTGGTCGGTCGGGCATGTTCTCGATGCAGTGGTCGATCAAGGCCATCAGCGCGCCGAGCTTGTAGGTAGCGGTGCGCAGACCGGTCTCGAGGATCGCGACCACCCGTTGCCCGAGCAGGAGCGGATCGAGCGACTCATCTTCCATGGCCATACCTCAACGTCAGCCTCCGAAGGTAGAACGGCACCACTGCATTATCGCGAGGGAGAGGGATAGCGTGGGCAAACTTGTGCGGGTCATGAGTCCCGACATCATCCGCACTTCCGGACGCAAACCCGTCGAGACCACCGCCTAGGGTCGCTGATCGGCTCAAGGTTCTACGATCGACGCCGCTTGGACGACGTCCCACCAGGTCACGACGATTGGCGCGCCGTCACGAACTTTCGATGTTAGAACTTCTAGGTCGATCGAGTCGGCCCAGGTGGGCAGACGTTCGACGAAGTCCAGATCGGCCACGAAGTAGATATCACCGCGAGGGTTGGGATACCCAGTGACCAACAACTCGGCTGCCGTCGCTGGCCGCCAGCGGGCTACCTTCGCAGCGCGGGCCACATGAAGGGAGCCATTCCGGTTCTCGTACAAGAGAAGAAGCTTGGCGCCGAGCTCTCGCCCGCCTATTTCGACGGCGCCAACCCGATCTCCCGCACGAATGTTGTATTGCCGCAACCCTTCTATCCACCGAAGGTGCTCAACACTTCGGACGAAGCCAAGAAGGACATCCGTATCCGCAGGAGGTTCGTCCAGCAAGTCCGTTGTCAGCGATGACATGAGGATGGGCTCGTCAGGCCGATGCACAGTTGCGGTCCAGAAGCGGTGCCGCTCGTCGCGCGTAACTTGACTAGCGACATGTGTGAGCACATCGCTGAAGAACTGGTCGAGGGTCTCCGATGACGATGGAAGGCCATCGCTGCTCGGCCTGAGCGGGAAGGCGCCGAGCCCGGGCAGCACCTCTTTGAAGCCCGGATGTCGCCGGATGTCCTTGATCTCTAATCCCGGGTACAGCACGTACGCTCCTGCCGTTCGCGAGATCGCGTCTCGGTACGCGTGCATCTTGAGCAGGTCGTCGCGCTTAGCGCCGCCAGAAGCCGCTGAGTCCCAAGACAACTCATCTGAAACGGGGGTTGGTGTCAGCTGCGCGAGCAGATTGTCGACACGGTACTTCGCATCGAAATGCAGCCAGACCTCGAGCTCTTCCGTAGAAACCCGCGACGGTGTGCTGCCTTCTGGTCGAATGCAAACCGAGCAGTCGGGACGCATAGCTTGGCTCCAGGAGCCACGTTGGTCGTCTGCGCCAGCGAAGGTTCGATTGAAGAAGACCTCGACACGCAGTGGTCGGCCTCCTCGTCCGACCGACCACGACAACTTCGACGCGCGGCCTGATCGCATAGTCATGGAGAGCCCATCTCCAGCGGCAGTGAAGGCCCGCGCTGTCTGCTCTTTCCCGCAAACTCGCCCGAGTGAATCCACCACCGCAAGAAAACACCAGAACTCATAGAGCGTTGCGATGTTGCGTTGCGAGGCTGCGAAGACGTCGGTCATGTCCCCGCGATCAATGCGCAGCGAAGGACCCGACTCAGTCATCGCAAATGTTCGGAAAACTTCGCGGTATCCCGCACGTTTGAGTAACACCTGGTCCGACGTCGGCATCCTCCGCAAGGAGCTCACCGCGCGGAAGAGCGGGTGTGCCAGGTATTCGTCCAATTGAGAACCAACGTCAGCCGCGGTCTGCTGACCGCGGCGCAGCGGCCCTGACTCGACCTTCTGCGAAGCTAGCGATAGCCCGTCCAACAATTCCAGCGCGACGCCTCGCCAACGCTCCAACGCAAACTTGACGAACTGGTTAGCGGAGTTGTTGACGCTCGCTTCGGCGCGATCACGAGTTAGCGCCGCAGGCAAAGTTGTGAGTGTGGCCGAGCCACCCGTCCACGGCACCCGTGGACCGGGCGCGCAAACTGCACGACGAAAAGCGGCCCCGGCTGGAAACGGTGATCCAATCGGACGCACCTCATGCTCAGACACCCATGTGCGATGGGGCTGCGAGGTGATACGCGCAATTGCAGCCTCGAAGGCCGGATCCTGAAGGTGCGCCGCGATCATCGCGAAGCGGACGTATAGAAGTTCGGCAGGCAATTCACTCGGCTCTAGATCCAACATGCTTGGCGCGAATCCCTGCAACACTGCCTCGGCAGCGAACGAGGATACGTCAGTCAGCATCTGGCGATACTCAGTCTCGTGGCTTAGTTTGACGGCCACTACGTCCACCTCGGTCGTCCCTGTTAACCGCCTCGCACAATCAACGACCATGATCCGGAGACGCCCAACGGCTTGACCGGGTCGTAGCCTGCCGTGCTTCCGACTGGCATCATCAGCATCGAACAGCTCGCGCGGCTCGACTTCGACACGCGTTGCGTCGGTGGATATTTCGTAACGGTACGTCGCCGCTTCACGCAGCGCGAAGTCCCCACGCGCCGAGACCGTGATATCGTGCCGATCCGGCAGATTGGCGATTAACAGCTCACCGACGACATGACCATCTTCATCTCGGAGCGGCAGAAGCACCGAATCTCGGGACATGGCTACTCAGCGAAGCTGACGAACTGATTCGCGCGAACGGACTCGATCATCCGGCCAATCTTGTTGTGCGTGATGGGTAGTCGCGGGTCCGGGCCAGCCCCCATGGCCAACGCATCCAGCGCAGTAAGAACGGGCTCGACTCGCCGACGCGACCCGTGCACCTTAGGTAGGACCTTCTGCATCATCGCGAGGTCGAGCGCGGTATCAGCATCGGGGTCTCCCGTCGCTGCGAAGTACGCGCAGAACCGCAGGATCTCGTAGAGTGTTCTGTGCCCGAATTCTTGATTGGCGCCAGCCAGGATCGCGTGCGCCTGTCGAAGCCTCGACACAATCTCATCGCGAGCGGGATGAGGATGCTCTCGCTGCCAATCGTCGCTCTCCGCGAGCGACGCGAAAGCGCGCACTTGCTGGTCTTCTCCCGCCAGCGCAGCAATGGGCCGCTGAAGGTCGGCGTCGAGTTCATCGGAAGTCACCCGAAACTCAAAGGTGAAGGCCCTGTCGAGCACCTTCGGCGAGAACATGTAGGTCGTCTCGTCCACGTTGACCGTACCGACGACGAAAAGGTTCCGCGGCAAAGGCAGCCTCTGCGCTTCTACGTCGCGCAGGATCCACTGACGAGATGGTTCATCGAAGGCCAGATCCGGTAAGACCGGACGGCGCGATTCGACCCCAGAGAGAAAGTCGGAGAAGTAGCGCTCGACGTGGGCCAAGTTCATCTCGTCCAGGATTAACAAGTACGGGTGCTCAGGGTCGTCGGCCGCGCGAAGAACAAATTCGAACGCTTCCGGGACAAACCACACTGGCGCCCCGGACGGGGACGTACGTAGCGCATCCTCGTACCCAAATATGGATTCCGGACCCGTCCAGTCAGGCCGCACCGGTACGACGACGTGGCGAGGACGTCCGTGTCCATCTGTGCCGAACCATTCACCGAGCCTCATTGCGAGCTGAGTCTTGCCCGAACCGGCGAGCCCAGTAAGGATCGCAAACGGTTTAGCAAGGAGACTGCTCAAGAACGATCTGACAAGATTCGAGCCGGCCGGGAAGCGGAGACCAGATGCCTCGACTGCTTCGGCAAAGTTACGAAACAGTTCGGCCGGCGCCGGCGCCGCGGGTGTCGGCAGCGGCATAGGGCGTGGAACCGAAGGTAGATGCGTCGCAAGCTCGGGGAACCGTAGGGCCAGTTCGTTCACGAAGTCTCCCTGCAGGCGAAAGAGGTAGCCCTGTTGGACGGATCCGGAGACTGTGAACGGTGCGCCCTGCCGGATACGGGCACTCTCGTCGATAGCTGCAACCGCGACAGGCTCATTCAGTTCCTTGTACTGTGTCTCGACCAGCCGTCCGTCCTCCCTCCAAGCTTCGCCACCGAGCGGATTCGGCGCCGGTCTCGCGGCCGCAGTTACATGACTTACGGCTCGCAACGAGCCATTGCTGTAGTGCAGGACAACATCGCCTTCGCGAACCTCATCCATGGTCTCCCAGTGATGTTGCGGACGGCCCGTCTTGTCCAGCATCGGCGCCCAAAGGAACCCGCCATCGCGCCCTTTCGCATAAGACGTGCCTTGATTCACCCACCAAATCGAAGCCTGCTGTCCGAGGAAGGTGACCCCTTGCCCGGTTAGTCCACCGCTTGTATCAATGAGCCCACTCTCTAACAGGAGTTCTCGGTAGCGAGCACCCTGCGACTCGAAAGTCCGATCCGCTTGCCACTGGCCCGTGTTCGCGTGGGCTTCCAGTGCACGCCCCAAATCGTCGTTAGAGAAGCCGGGGGGCGAGTCACGAACAACCTGAAGAGCAATCCGGACGTCTCTAGCGAGCGGAGCCTGACCGCTAGACAGCCGGTCGCGAAGGACGTCCTTCTGGGTTTCACTAACAGTCCAGGGATTGTTTGGATCGACATTTTCGGCGTAGGTCATACCCGAGGCCGTGAGCGTCCACCCGCGCTCGTCCTCCGCCACCAGATCGAGCATCCGTGCATACCGCAGACAATCACGAGCTCGCCTGTCCGGGTTCTCGAACTGACCGTGGGACTTGAAGAGTTGCGCTGGATCGTCACCGAGGAGCTCGTTGATACTGGCCGAGCCAAGCTCGCCAAGGCGCGCGAGCAGTAGATTGCCATAACTGAACTTGAGGGTCGGAATGGACAGCACCCGTCTCAGGCTAGTTCGGAATGCCAGCGGCGCCCAGCCTCCGAGTTGCATCTGCCCTCGTGTCCCTTACGAGGCGGACTATCGTCCGACCTGTACTGCAACGATCGGCGTTGTTCGATAGAAATCGTCCTTGTCGCCGACCGAAACGCCGGCCCGCAGTCCTCAGCGACGACACCGATCGGCTACCCGAGTCCCGCACCGTCCGAGTGTCCCGCGGCCTTCCGTGCGTCGGGCGCCGTTGAAACGCCCCCGCGAATCCACATCGTTCTACGGCGGGCCACCTCGGCTAATCTGACGCCCGGCGGTTTTTGGGTCCGCAAGGGGAAACGATGAGCAAGACAGCCAAGACGACCATCGGGGTGACCGATTTGCACCCCATTGGTCGCGGCGTGGATCGCCCGGAACATGTCGTGGTTGCCCGCGATGGCCGCGTCTTCGCCTCAGACAAGGCCTCGGCCGTCGCAGAGCTCATCGACGAGAACACTGTTCGGCATATAGGCCAAGCGGGCGGCGAGCCGAACGGAATCGCTCTGGACCGCGACGGCCACTTTCTGATCGCCAACTGGGGCTTGGGTGTGCTGCAGGATCTCGACCCTGGGACCGGCAGGATTACCGCGATATTAAGCGAACAACTCGATCGACGCCCACTGCGATGGCTGAACTTCGTTCTGGTGGATTCCGTTGGGGCACTGTGGTGTTCGGTGAGTACGATGGCGGACGATCTGATGGATACCATCGCGCGAGGCACCCCCGACGGGTTCATCTTTCGGGTCGCACCGGATCGTCAATCGGCGCGAGTTGTTGCCGATGGTGTGAGCTTTCCGAACTGCATGGCGCTGGATCGCGACGAGGGCTATCTGTATGTGGTCCGCACGCTGGCCGCCGACGTGGTGCGATTTCCGATCGCAGGCGAAACACTCGGCCCCGACGAGCGATTCGGGCCGTCGCTAGGGGAGCGACGGCCCGATGAGTTCGGCCGCGACGCCGGCCGCCTAATGGCCGACCCGGAGGTGGGCCGCCGGTGGGCAATGGCCGACGGATGTGCGTTCGACGCCCACGGAAACCTATGGGTCACATTGGTTCTCGCCAACCGGATCGTTGCGATAAGCCCGCGCGGCCAAGCGACAACCGTGATAGAAGACCCCGACGGCGCGCTTCTACAAAGCCCCACCAGCATCGCCTGGGGCGGGGAGGACATGCGCGACATCTACATCGGCTCGATAACCACGCCGTACGTGCTAAAAGGCAGAAGCTCTGTGCCCGGCCTGCCGCTAATCCACCAGCGCTAGCCCGACGGCCCGGGCCTCATAAAGTCGGGCAGCGCCTGCTCCGGGTCGGCCGGGATCATCGACTCACCCAGCCCCCACAGCTGCCGAATCGTCGCACCGCCGTCCACGACGAGCGTCTGGCCGGTGATCCTGGCGGCCAACTCGGAGGACAGGAACAATGCGGCGTTGGCGATGTCATGCGCGCGGGGCGCCGCCAGCGGGTTGATCCCGTTGACGTTGTACTCGCCAGGAGGCTGGTCCTCGTTGCCGCTACCCACGTTGCCCGGCGCGACGGCATTGGCGCGAATCCCGTACCGGCCCAGTTCATCCGCGAAGGTCTTGACCAGGGAGATGACGCCGGCCTTGGCGGCGCCGTAGGCGGCGTGGTAGGTCGCCGAGGCGATGCCGTCGACCGATGCGACCGCCACCAGCGATCCGCCACTGCCTTGGGCGATCATGTACCGGGACGCGGCCTGAAAGAGGTAGAACACCTGGGTCAGGTTGTAATGGATTGCCGCGTCCCACAATTGGGGAGTGAAGTCCTCGACCTTCGACCACGTCGCCCCGCCGATGATGTCGACGCACACGTCGACCCCGCCCAGCGCCGCCTCGACGTCGTCGATCGCCCGGCCGACCTGCTCGGGGTCGGTCATGTCCGCGACGATCGGGACGGCGTGACCACCGCGGCCGACGATTTCGCCGGCAACTTGTTCCGCGCGCCGCTCGTCGATGTCGATGCAGGCCACCGAGGCGCCCGCTTCGGCAAGAACCAACGAGGTGAACCACCCGTGGCCCGCGCGCTCGGGGATGTAGCCCGCACCCGACACCACCGCGCGTTTACCCGAGAGCCCCAGATCGATCACGCCGACTGGTGTTCCTCAAGTCCGGTCGCCTGAGACGGTTCATCGCCTCGCCCACGAAACGGCGCGACGACGTGCCCACCCAAGTAGACGACCCCTCGGCCGGCCGCCACCAGCGCGCGGCCGGTCACACCGCCGACGGCCGCAAGGGTGGCCAAGGCGGCATCGAACACGCTCGGAATGTGGAAGTCCTCCCAGGCCTCCACCTGGTGCTGGCGGGCCTTCGCGAACCGGTCGAACTCGTCGCGCAGGGCGCCGCGCTGCCGACAAAGCTCGCGGACCGCCCAGAACCGGAAGCCGTCGACGGGCGCCGTCCGTCCGAACCGGTCGAGCACCTCTGTAGCGCTCCGGTAGATGTCGAGGTCCTCACGCAGGTGATGCTCGACGAGCCCCCGCGCCTCATCTATCGCCCGCAGCAGCTGCTCTGGCTCCTTGGCCTCGATCCGCGCGAGGTTCAGCCGCTGCCACTTGTGCAGCGCCTCCTCGGCGATCACCAGCAGGCCCAGGGTGTCACCAAGTCGGTTGTCGACCATGGCATTTCGCAGCTTCGCGGCGCGCTGTTGCACCGGCAACTCAGGACCGAACGACGCCAGGATACGGCTGACATGATTGCGCAGCTGCATGACGGCGACGTTGAGCGCCGGCCCCAGCGCGGCCACCGAATCCCAATACGCATCGGGCAGCGACCCGTACTTGTCCAACGACTCGACCATTCGCGAGACCGTCAGGCTGTTGCCAAGCACGTCGCCGGCGCGCTGCGCCCGAGCGACCTCGAGCACCGCCTCGACCTTGTCCTCCACCCGCCGGACGGCGTCCTCCACCTCGGCCACCGCGGACTTCAACGCCATCTGCACCGCGAGCAGCTGCGCCGACAGCATCACCTCCGGCCCGAGCAACTCCGGTCGCCATTGGGCAAAGAGGCCCTCGGCGCCCGTCGTCAGCCGGAAGAACCCGTCGCTGACCGGAACCAGGTTGCTTTCCCTCAGCGCGTCCACGGCGTCGCGGTGCAGCTGCACGTACGTCCCGGAGTCGGCCAGCAGCGAGGCCAGCCCGGCGATCGCCGCGTTCGCGAGCGAGGCGGCGTCGATGCCGGCGACACGCACGCCCTGCCCAGCGATGGCGCGGAGCCGCGTCAG
>NZ_LATC01000075.1:0-25823 GCF_001414075.1 Mycobacterium sp. UM_11
AGATGTGTATAAGAGACAGGGCCTGAAGGTCGGAAAGGTGACGTCGGTCGGGCTGGCGGGCGACAGCGCCAAGATCAGCTTCAGCGTGGATCGCCATGTCGCCGTGGGTGATCAGTCGCTTGCCGCGATCCGCACCGACACCATCCTCGGTGAGCGCTCGATCTCGGTGACCCCGGCGGGCAGCGGCAGGGGGACCACGATCCCGCTCAGCCGCACCACCACGCCTTACACGCTCGCCGGCGCGCTCGAGGATCTGGGCCAGAACGCCGACAACCTGAACAAGCCGCAGTTCGAGCAGGCCCTCAACGTGTTGACCGACACGCTGCACGACGCCACCCCCGAACTGCGCGGTGCGCTCGACGGCGTGACGACGCTGTCGCGCACCCTCAACCACCGTGACGAGGCGCTGCAAAGCCTGCTGGCGCATGCGAAGTCGGTGACCGGTGTGCTTGCGCAACGCGCCGACCAGGTCAACAAGCTCGTCGACGACGGCAACGCGTTGTTCGCCGCGCTCGACGAGCGGCGTGCGGCCCTCGGGCGACTGATCGGGGGGATCCAAGGTCTCTCCGCGCAGATCTCCGGGTTCGTCAACGACAACCGCAAGGAGTTCGGTCCGGCACTGAACAAGCTCAACGACGTGCTGAGCAATCTCAACGAGCGCCGCGACTACATCGCGGAGGCCCTCAAACGGCTGCCCACCTACGCCACCGAGCTGGGCGAGGTCGTCGGGTCCGGACCGGGCTTCAACGTCAACGTCTACGGTGTGTTGCCGGCACCGCTGATCGCGACGATGTTCGACTTCTTCTACCAGCCGGGCAAGATGCCCGCCAGCCTCGCCGATTACCTGCGCGGCCTCATCCAAGAGCGCTGGATCATTAGGCCGAAGTCGCCATGATGAAGCGGATCGCCGGCAGCCGGGGGCTGCGCTACACCACCGCCATCGCGCTCATCGCGGTGTTGGTGGGTGGCGTGTATGTGCTGTCCTCGACCGGCAATTCGCGCCCCATCGTGGGTTACTTCACGTCGGCCGTCGGCCTGTATCCCGGTGACCAGGTCCGCGTGCTCGGAGTGCCGGTCGGCACCATCAGCACGATCGAACCGCGTCCCTCCGACGTCAAGATCACCATGGCGGTGAACAAGGACGTCAAGATCCCGAAGGACGCCAAGGCGATCATCATGTCGCCGAACCTGGTGGCCGCCCGGTTCATTCAACTGACACCGGCGTACACCGGCGGGGCGGTGCTGCCCGACGGCGGCAGCATCGGCCTGGGCCACACCGGGGTCCCGGTGGAGTGGGACGAGGTCAAGGAGTCGCTGACCAAACTTGCCGTACAGCTCGGCCCCACCACGGGATCGATGCAGGGGCCCCTGGGTCGCGCGATCAACCAGGCCGCGGACACCCTCAACGGCAACGGCGAATCTTTCCACAACGCATTGCGTGAACTCTCGCAAGCCGCTGGGCGGCTGGGGGATTCGCGCAGCGACATCTTCGGCACGGTCAAGAACCTTCAGGTTTTGGTGAACGCACTGTCCGCCAGCAACGAACAGATCGTGCAGTTCGCCGGAAACGTCGCCTCGGTCTCCCAGGTGCTCGCCGACAGCTCCCGGCACCTCGACACGACCCTGGGCACGCTCAACCAGGCGCTGTCCGACATCCGCGGGTTCTTGCACGAGAACAACTCGACCATCATCGAAACGGTCAACAACCTCAACGACTTTGCGAAGACCCTGAGCGACCAGAGCGACAACATCGAGCAGGTGCTGCACGTGGCGGGCCCCGGCATCGCGAACTTCTACAACATCTATGACCCCGCGCAGGGCACGCTCAACGGCCTGTTGTCCATCCCGGAATTCTCCAACCCGGTGCAGTTCATCTGCGGTGGGTCCTTCGAAACGGCGGCCGGGCCGCGCGCGCCCGACTATTTCCGGCGCGCCGAATTGTGCCGTGAGCGGCTGGGTCCGGTGCTGCGCCGGCTCACCGTGAACTACCCGCCGATCATGTTCCACCCGCTCAACACGATCACGGCCTACAAGGGTCAGATCGTCTACGACACCCCGGAAACCCAGGCGAAGTCGGCGACCCCGGTCCCCGAGCTGACCTGGATCCCCGCCAACGGTGGCAAGGCGCCGCCCGCCGCCCAGAACCCGGCGGACCTGCAGGCCTTGCTGGTTCCGACGGCCCCGCAGACGGGTGCCGCCCCGGCCCCCGGGCCGGCCCTGGGCAACGCCGGTCCCGCGCCCGGGCCGACGCCGGGGAGCGCCTTCGGACCCCTACCGGGCCCACCGCCGGGCCAGGCGACGCCGCCGGCTGCGGACCAGGGGGGCGGCTAAATGAACCGAATGTGGTTGCGGGGCGGCGCTTTAGCGGCGGGCAGCGCGTTGCTGGCCGGGTGCCAATTCAGCGGGTTGAATTCGCTGTCGATGCCGGGCACCGCCGGTCATGGCGCCGGCGCCTTCTCCATCACGGTCGACCTGCCCGACGTGGCGACGCTGCCGCAGAACTCGCCGGTCATGGTGGACGACGTCACCGTCGGCAGCGTCGCCGGCATTCAGGCGATGCAGCGTGCCGACGGGTCCTTCTATGCCGCAGTGAAATTGGCGTTGGACAAGAACGTCGTGCTGCCGGCCAATTCGACGGCGACGGTCGCGCAGACGTCGCTGTTGGGTTCGATGCACATCGACCTGGTCCGCCCGAAGGACAAGCCGGCGGTCGGCCGACTGACCGACGGGTCGAAGATTTCCGAATCCCACACCGGCCGCTATCCCACCACCGAGGAAGTGCTGTCGGCCCTCGGCGTCGTGGTGAACAAGGGCAATGTGGGTGCGCTGGAAGAGATCACCGACGAGACCTACCAGGCTTTCGCGGGCCACCAGGACCAGTTCGTCGACCTGGTCCCGCGGCTGGCGGAACTTACCGCGGGACTCAACCGGCAGGTCAACGACATCATCGACGCGGTCGACGGGCTCAACCGATTCTCGGCGAGCCTGGCGCGCGACAAGGACAACCTCGGCCGGGCGCTGGACACGCTGCCCGACGCGATCCGGGTGCTCAACAAGAACCGCGACCACATCGTCGAGGCGTTCAGCGCGCTGCACAAGCTGGCGAATGTCACCTCGCACATCCTGGCCAAGACCAAGGTCGACTTCGCCGCCGACCTCAAGGATCTGTACGCGGCGGCCAAGGCGCTCAACGACAACCGGAAGAACTTCGTCACCTCGCTGCAGCTGCTGCTGACCTTCCCGTTCCCCAACTTCGGCATCAAGAACGCGGTGCGCGGCGACTACCTGAACGTGTTCACGACCTTCGACCTGACCTTGCGCCGCCTCGGCGAGACGTTCTTCACCACGTCGTACGCACTCGATCCGAACATGATGCACATGAGCGAGGTCCTCAACCCGCCGGACTTTTTGGTCGGCGAGATGGCCAACCTGTCCGGACAGGCGGCCGATCCGTTCAAGATTCCGCCCGGCACGGCTTCAGGACAGTAGGGGGCGGAAGCGGATGCATGACAAACTGACCAGGATCCAACTCTGGATCTTCGCGGTGATCACCGCGATCACCCTGACGATCATGGCAATCTTCTATCTGCGTCTGCCCGCCACGTTCGGCATCGGCACCTACGGCGTCAGCGCGGATTTCGTCGCGGGCGGCGGACTGTACAAGAACGCCAACGTCACCTATCGCGGCGTCGCCGTCGGTCGCGTGGAGTCGGTGGACCTCAACCCCACCGGCGTCACCGCCGCGATGCGGCTGAACAGCGGGACACCGATCCCGTCGAACGTCACCGCCACGGTCAAGAGCGTGTCGGCCGTAGGTGAGCAGTACATCGACCTGGTGCCGCCGAGCACACCGGCAACGACCAAGCTGCGCAACGGGTCCCGTATCGACCGGCAGAACACCAGGATCGGCCAGGACGTCGCCGACCTGTTGAAGCGGGCGGAGGCGCTGACCAACAGCCTGGGCGACACCCGGCTGCGCGAGCTATTGCACGAGACGTTCATGGCGACCAATGGGTCGGGCCCCGAGTTGGCGCGGCTGTTCGAGTCCGCCCGATTGCTGGTGGACGAGGCCAACGCGAATTATCCGCAAGCCTCCCAGTTGATCGACCAGGCCGGGCCGTTCCTGGAGGCGCAGATCCGGGCCGGCGCGGACATCAAGACGCTGTCGGACGGGTTGGCGCGGTTCACCTCGGAGGTGCGCCAGGCCGACCCGCAGCTGCGCTCGACGCTGGCCACCGCCCCGGGGGCGACCGACGAGGCCAGCACGGCGTTCTCCGGCATCCGGCCGTCCTTCCCGGCGCTGGCGGCCAGCCTGGCAAACCTGGGCCGGGTCGGCGTGATCTACCACAAATCGATCGAGCAGCTGCTGGTGGTGCTGCCGGCGCTGTTCGCCGCGATCACCACGGCCGCCGGCGGCACGCCCCAGGACGAGGGCGCCAAGCTCGACTTCAAGCTCGACCTCAACGACCCGCCGCCGTGCGCCGTCGGCTTCCTCCCTCCGCCGCTGATGCGCACCCCGGCCGACGAGACCGTGCGCGAACTGCCGAGGGACATGTACTGCAAGGTGGCCCAGAACGATCCGAGCACCGTGCGCGGCGCCCGCAACTATCCGTGTCAGGAGTTCCCGGGCAAACGGGCGCCGACGGTTCAGCTCTGCCGCGACCCGAAAGGCTATGTGCCCGTTGGCCGTAACCCGTGGCGAGGCCCGCCGGTGCCCTACGACACCCCGGTCACCAACGGGCTGAACACCCTGCCGCCCAACAAGTTCCCGTACATCCCCCCGGGTGCCGATCCCGATCCGGGTATTCCGATCGTCGGGCCGCCGCCCCCAGGTGTCGTCCCCGGGCCGGGACCGGCGCCGCACCAGCCGGCGTACGACCCGCCGCCGCCGAACGACAGGCCGCCGCCGCCCGGCAACCCGGCGTGGATGCCGCCGGGCGTGCCTCCGGTGCCGCCCCAGCTTCCGTACCCGAAGTGGCTGCCGCCCCCGGCGCCGCCGGAGGGGATCAACCCACCGCCGGCGGGCCCGGGACCGGAGAAGCCGTGGGGACCGCCGCCGGGGGCGTCGCAGCCGCAGGCCAGCGGGCCGGCGTACGCCACCTATGACGAGCGGACCGGCGCGTTCAAGGACCCAGCCGGGGGCACTGGTATTTTCGCGGCCGGTGCTAGCGGCGCGTCCAGCGCCGAGAATTGGGTGGACCTGATGCTTGATCCGAGGCCGATGTAGTGGCAGACGAGCCAACGGCCGGTGTGCGCGCTCGTCGTCGCGCCTCGCGCGCGGCGGGCCCCGCCAAAGGCGACTCGAGTCAGGCCCCCACCGTGCAGGTGGAGGCCGCGCCGACGACGGCGGCCAAGCCCGTCAAGACCCTCAAGTCGGTCAAGCCGCCACCGCGGCGGCGCCCGCACCGAACGCTGGTGGCGGCGATCTCGTTCGCGGCGGCGCTGTTGGCGATCGGCGCCCTGGCCGCTTGCGTGGCCGTGCTCGTCGTCCAGCAACGGCATGCCACTGCGCAACAGGCGCGCGAGCAACGGTTCGTCGACACCGCCACCCAGACGGTGGTCAACATGTTCAGCTACAAACAGGACAACATCGACGAGAGCGTGAACCGCTTCTACAACGGCACCAGCGGGCCGCTGCGCGGAATGCTGGGCGCCAACAACAACATCGAGAACCTCAAGGGCATATTCCGCTCCACCAACGCGACGTCGGAGGCCGTCATCAACGGCGCCGCCCTGGAGGGCATCGACACCGTCACCGACAACGCGTCCGTGCTCGTTTCGGTTCGCGTCACGGTCGCCGACATCGACGGCGTGAACAAGCCGTCCATGCCGTATCGCCTGCGGGTGATCGTGCACGAGGACGAGCAGGGCCGGATGACGGGTTACGACCTGAAGTATCCCAACGGGGGTAATTGATGCGCTGGCGGCGCTTGCTGCTCGTCGTCGCGGGCTACCTCCTGATTGCGGTGTTCGTCGGGTTGTCCGTGGCGGCCGGCTGGTTCTACTGGGGCCGGGTGCAGACGCGCGGCGAACAGGCGGCGCGAGCGGTGCTACCGGGCTTGGCCACCAAGGAGATTCCCGAGGTCTTCGCCTACGACTACCAGACGGTGGAACGCAGCCTCAGCGACGCGTATCCATTGTTGACCCCCGACTATCGCCAGGAATTCCGGAAAAGCGCCAACGCGCAGATCATTCCGGAGGCCAAGAAGCGTGAGGTGGTGGTCCAGGCCAGCGTGGTGGGCGTGGGTGTGATGACCGCCAAACGTGATTCGGCATCACTGATGGTCTACATGAACCGCACGGTGACGGACAAAACGCGCCAGCCGCTCTACGACGGCAGCCGGTTGCGGGTGGACTTCAAGAAGATCGGCAAGCAGTGGCTGATCAACTACATCACACCGATCTAGCCGAAGCGGGTATCAGAAGCAGATCGCGATCTCGTTGCATCGCAACGGGTAACGCTGCACCGGGCTGGGCGGGGGTCCGTTGAGCGTCAGCGAGAACGGCTGCTTCTTCATGTCGGGCTGCAGCCCGCAGACGGCGCCGTGCAGGATCGTGTGGGTGCCGGTGAGTGTTTCATCGCTGAATGCGTAGGTCTCGGTGGTCGGCGCGGTGCCGCCGCCGGGACATGACACGCCGTTCGCCTTATCCACCTTGAAGGTCCACAGCATGCTGGACATCCGGGCCCGGCCGCTGAAGTTCTGCAACTTGTCCGCGGCGCTGATCTGTTCGTTCGTAGAGCTCACGATGTTCAGGGCGCAGTTCATCGCCCACACGATCGGATCTGAGTAGTCGTTCAGGTTCCGGGTTCCGTTCGGCTGGTCGCACAGCGCCGAGATCGTCCAAGTCACGCCAGACGCACCAGCCTCGTTCAAGGTGTAGGTGCCGTCCGGCGGCGGACCGACCGCGTGGGCCGGGTCACCGGAGTCCAAAGCAATTCCGATGGCGACGGCCGAGAATATGCCGGCGCCAGCGGCCAGCCCGCGACGGAGCTTCACGGTGCCCTCCCTTCCGGGCCTTCCCCTTCACCGATGCATCGAGTATCACAGCGTTTGCGCGCCAACACCATGGGTTTGCGGGCTCAGGTGGCGTCCGGCGGGCGCGGCTCCGCCAGCGCGTCCAGGAATGACCGCGCCCAACGGTCGACGTCATGGGCGAGCACCTGGCGCCGCATCGCCCGCATCCGGCGCCTGCCCTCCTCGGCGGGCTGGTTGAGCGCGGCTTCGATCGCGTCCTTGACCCCGTCCAGGTCGTGCGGGTTGACCAGATAGGCCTGCCGGAGTTCCGATGCGGCGCCGGTGAATTCGGACAGCACCAGCGCGCCGCCGAGATCGCTTCGGCAGGCGACGTATTCCTTGGCCACCAGGTTCATGCCGTCCCGCAGCGGGGTGACCAGCATGACGTCGGCGGCCACGAAGAAGGCGATCAATTCGTTGCGGGGGACCGGGCGGTGTAGGTAATGCACCACCGGATGGCCCACCTCCGCGTACTCGCCGTTGATGTGGCCCACTTGGCGTTCGATGTCGTTGCGCAGAATCTGGTAGCTCTCGACGCGTTCGCGGCTGGGCGTCGCGAGCTGAACCAGCACGGTGTCGTCGCGCTTGGCGCGGCCCTCCGCCAGCAGCTCCGAGAAGGCCTTGAGCCGGACGTCGATGCCCTTGGTGTAGTCGAGCCGGTCGACGCCGAGCAGCACCTTGCGGGGGTTGCCCAGCTCCGCCCGGATCTCCCGGGCGCGGCGCCTGACGTCGCGGTCGCGGGCGGCCTGGTCGAGCGAGCCCGAATCGATGGAAATGGGAAACGCGCCCACGCGGACGATGCGCGAGCCGAGGTCGACCTCGCCGTACCGCGAGCGCACCCCGACCGATCCGCGGGAGGTGTTGGCGCCGATCAACCGGCGGGACAGGATCAGGAAGTTCTGGGCGCCCCCGGCCAGGTGGAAACCGACCAGGTCGGCGCCGAGCAACCCCTCGACGATCTCGGTGCGCCACGGCAGCTGCATGAACAGTTCCACCGGCGGGAAGGGGATGTGCAGGAAGAAGCCGATGGTCAGGTCGGGCCGCAGCTCCCGCAGCATCTTGGGGACCAGCTGCAGCTGGTAATCCTGCACCCACACGGTCGCGCCGCGGGCGGCGGCGCGGGAGGTGGCTTCGGCGAAGCGCCGGTTTACCTCGACGTAGCGTTCCCACCACTCGCGGTGGTAGATCGGCTTAACGATGACGTCGTGGTAGAGCGGCCACAGCGTGGCGTTCGAGAATCCCTCGTAGTACTGCGCGATGTCGTCGGTGCTCAGCCGCACCGGGCGAAGCTCGAGGTCCTCCTGGACGATGGGCTCGTCGTCGAAATCGGGCTCCTCCTCGGCGATGCCCGCCCAGCCCACCCACGCGCCACGCCTGCGGCGCAGCAGCGGCTCCAGCGCCGTCACCAGGCCGCCCGGGCTGCGCTTCCACGCCTTGGTGCCGTCGGGGAGCCGTTCCTGGTCCACCGGCAGCCGGTTGGCGACCACCACGAAGTCGGAATTCCCGAAGGTCGGCGTCTTCGAGTCGTGCCGGTCCCCGGGAGTCATTTACGCGTCGAGTTTTGCGGGCCCAATGCCGAGCATGGACAGGAAAACGCGGCACTCGTCGGCATCGGTGGCGTACGCCGCGACGACTCGCCTGGCCTGGCTGGCCGTGCTGTCGGCAACCGGTTCGACGTCGCCGATCTCGGCAGGGTCAGATTTCGTGGCCATGACTTAACTGTAGGTGATGCGGGGATGCGCGGGTGGCTGAGGACTTGATCTTCGAGTTCCTCCCGGCTCGGCCACCCACCGGTGACCCGCTTACACACTGGCCGTAATGTGTAACGACGTCGGACCTGACAACGAGTGAGGTGGGCCGCATGACACTCTCAGAGCAAGCCGGTGCCCAGCCGGGCAGCGCCGATGCCGAAGAGTTGGTGAGCTACGAAACCCTCGACGAGGGCCGCATCGCGCGGATCTGGCTCAACCGGCCCGACGCCCACAACGCGCAAAGCCGCGGCCTGCTGATCCAGCTGGACGAGGCGTTTCTGCGTGCCGAGGCCGACGACACCGTGCGCGTGGTGATTCTGGCCGCGCGCGGCCGCAACTTCTCCGCCGGCCATGACTTGGGCTCCGAGCTGGCGATCGCCGAGCGCAGCCAGCTGCCCAGCTTCCGCATCAACGGCGGGACCCGCGATCCCATCGCGGAGAAGATCTACCTGCAGGAGTGGCACTACTTCTTCCAGAACACCTGCCGTTGGCGGGACTTACGCAAGATCACCATCGCCCAGGTGCAGGGCAATGCGATCTCCGCGGGCCTGATGTTGATCTGGGCGTGCGATCTGATCGTGGCGGCCGACAACGCCAAGTTCAGCGATGTGGTCGCGGTGCGCTTGGGCATGCCGGGCGTCGAATATTACGCGCACCCTTGGGAATTCGGCCCGCGCAAGGCCAAGGAGCTGCTGCTGACCGGTGATTCGCTCGACGCCGATGAGGCCTACCGGCTCGGCATGGTGTCCAAGGTGTTCCCGGTCGACGAGCTGGCCGAAAAGACACTGGAATTCGCGCGACGCATCGCCGACCGGCCCACGATGGCGGCCCTGCTGGTGAAGGACTCGGTCAACGCCGCCTCCGACGCAATGGGATTCACCGAGGCGCTGCGTCACGCCTTCCACATCCACGAGCTGGGGCACGCACATTGGGCCGCCCACAACGAGAACCGGTACGCGGTCGGTCTGCCGCCCGACGTCGAAGACTGGCGCACCGCGAAGCCGACGCAGGTGGCCCGCCGCGATACGCCGTAGCCTCGCCGGCGGTGTGCGGTACCCGTTGCCGCGGGCAGTCCTCCGCGTGGTTCGATATCTAGAACCTGTTTCAGTTGAGAGGGCGTTGCGTGCAGCTTTCTTTCGAAAACCGGACATATCTGGTCACCGGCGGCGGTAGCGGAATCGGCAAGGGAGTGGCGGCCGGACTGGTCGCGGCCGGCGCCTCGGTCATGATCGTGGGCCGCAACCCCGACCGGCTGGCGGGCGCCGTCAGCGAGATCGAAGCGCTGCCGGGTGCCGGCTCCATCCGCTACGAGCCGGCCGACATCACCAACGAGGAGGAGGCCGCCCGCGCGGTCGACGCCGCGACGGCATGGCATGGTCGCCTGCACGGCGCGGTGCACTGTGCGGGCGGGTCCGAAACGATCGGCCCGATCACGCAGGTCGACTCCGAGGCCTGGCGGCGGACGGTCGACCTCAACGTCAACGGCACCATGTACGTGCTCAAGCACACGGCCCGCGAGTTGGTGAGCGGCGGGGGCGGCTCCTTCGTGGGCATCTCGTCGATCGCGGCGAGCAACACCCATCGCTGGTTCGGCGCGTACGGGGTCACCAAGTCGGCGGTCGACCACCTGATGATGCTGGCGGCCGACGAGCTGGGCCCGTCCTGGGTGCGGGTCAACAGCGTCCGCCCAGGTCTGATCCGCACGGATCTGGTGACGGCCATTACGGATTCACCGGAGCTGAGCGCCGACTACAGCGCCTGCACGCCGCTGCCGCGCGTCGGTGAGGTCGAAGACGTCGCCAACCTGGCCATGTTCCTGCTCAGCGACGCCGCCGCCTGGATCACCGGCCAGTGCATCAACGTCGATGGCGGCCACATCTTGCGCCGCGGCCCGGACTTCTCCGCGATGCTGGAACCCGCGTTCGGCGCCGACGCGCTACGCGGGGTCGTCTGAAGTCAGGCCGGCGTCGCGCTCGGCGAGCGTGGCCAGCGCCGACCAGTCCAGCTGCCCGCCGCCCGTCGCCACCAGCGTCAGGAAGCGGTCGCGGAGCAGGCTGGCTACCGGCAGCGGCACTTCCAGCTGTTCCGCGGCGGCGAGGGCCAGGCGAACGTCCTTGAGGCCCAGCCGCGCGGCGAAGCCGGCCGGCTCGAATTGCCGTCGCGCGATCAACCCGCCGTAGGTCTGGTAGGCGGGCGCGGAGAACAACGTCGAGGTGAGGATGTCCACGTACTGCTGCCTGTCGACCCCGGCCTTGGCGACCAGCGCGACGGCTTCGCTGAGGCTTTCGATCACCGAAGCGATCAGGAAGTTGCCGCTCAGCTTCACCAGGTTAGCGGTGTGCGGTTGCTCGGACACCACGAAGGTGCGCTGCCCGATCGCGTCGAACAGCGGGCTCAACGGCTGCAGCACCTGCGGCTCCCCCGCCGCGACCACGAAAAGCTTTGCGGCCGCGGCCGCCTCGGGCCTGCCGAACACCGGCGCCGCGACGAACCGCTGGCCGGCATCGGCGTGCGCGGCCGCCAGGCGCTCCGAGAGGGCGACGCTGATGGTGCTCGACGAGACGTGCGTCGCGCCGGGCGCCAGCGAAGCGACGATGCCGCCCTCGCCAAAGGCCACGCCCTCGACGGCCCGGTCGTCGGCCAGCATGGTGAACACGACCTCGGCGTTGCACGCGTCGGCGACGGTGCCCGCCGCGGACGCGCCGGCCTGGACGAGCGCCTCCGCCTTTTCGGGGGAGCGGTTGTAGACGGTGACGCGGTGGCCCGCCTTCAGCAGGTTGGCGGCCATGCCCCCGCCCATGTTGCCCAGGCCGATGAATCCGATGTCCATGCCTCCACTGTGCCCGCTCCCTACGATGATGGGCACGCCTAGTGACGGGAGCGGCAGATGAAGCGACTCGAGGGCCAGCGGGTCCTGGTGACCGGCGCGGCGTCGGGGATCGGGCAGGCGACCGCCCTGCGGCTCCTCGACGAGGGCGCCACCGTGGTGGCCTCCGACGTCGCGGAGGGCGGCCTGGTCGCCACGCGCGGCCGCGCGCAGGAGGTCGGCACCGCCGACCGCCTCACCACCATGCCGATGGACGTGGGCAACGAGGACTCGGTGATCGACGGCGTGTGCCTCGCCGTCGAAAAGCTCGACGGCTTGGACGCATTGGTCAACGCCGCCGGCATCCTGCGCGCCGCCCACACCCACGAGACCACCCTGGAACTGTGGAACCAGATCGTCGGCGTCAACCTGACCGGCACGTTTCTCGTTGTGCGGGAAGCGCTTCCGACGCTACTGGCGAATCGGCGCAGCTCGATCGTCAACTTCAGTTCGACCTCGGCCTCTTTCGCCCACCCCTACATGTCGGCGTACGCGGCGAGCAAGGGCGGAATCCAGGCGTTCACTCATTCGCTGGCGCTCGAATACGCCCGCGATGGGCTGCGCGCGGTGTGCGTGGCGCCGGGCAGCATCAAGTCCGGGATCACCGACGCAACGGGCGGATACATCCCGAAAGACGCTGACTGGGCGCTCTTTTCGAGGCTGATGCCGATCCTGCCGACCACGGTGGAATCCAGCGGCACCGGGATGGCCGACCCGTCCGTGGTGGCCGGGGTGATCGCGATGCTGGTGTCCGAGGACGGCGCGTTCATCACCGGCACCGAGATCCGCATCGACGGCGGGACGCACGCGTAGCCCCGATGGCGGCGACCCGCTTCGCCCGGCTTCGCCGCGCTCGCGATCGCCGCTGGTTCCGATGGCGGCGACCCGCTTCGCCCGGCTTCGCCGCGCTCGCGATCGCCGCTGGTCCCGATGGCGGCGACCCGCTTCGCCCGGCTTCGCCGCGCTCGCGATCGCCGCTGCTAGTTAACGCACGGCACGCCGCCGCCGTCGATCGGCTTCCCCTGATCGGGCGTCGGATAGGTCGTGGTGGTGCCGTTGTAGTAGTAGGTCTTGGCCTTGCTTGACGTTGTGGTGCTGGCGCTTTCGTCCGTCGTGCCGTCGTCGACCATCGACACCGAGAAGTTGGTATCGACGGTCACCCTGATGTGGCCGGGCTGGACAGTGGGATCGGGATGGCTAGGCGCGTCGAGGCCGAGCAGTTTGGCCACGTTGCCCGCGTCGGTCTCCGCCCCGGCGCCGTATGCGACCGTGCTGGCGGTGGGTTCGCCCGAATTGCGGTCGCGGGTCTGGCCCGTCGTGTAGCCGTGGTTTTTCAGCGCGCGGGCCACCTCGCTCGCGAGTCCGCTCATGCTGCCGGCGTTGACCACGTCGACGACGGTCGACGGGCTCGGCTTGGCGGCCGTGGTGGCGGGCGCCGTGGTCGTCGGTGAGGCGCCGATCGCGGCGGCCACCTCGGCCTTGATCGCGGCCGGGTCGATGATGTTGACGTCCTGGCCGTCGATGTTGTCGTAGCGCACCACCGGCAGCGTCCGGAACTCGACGTTGCCGCTGGAGGCCAGCGAACCCAGGCGCTGGATCATCTCCTCGTCCCAACCGCCCGACAGCACCACGTCCTTGCGCGCCACCGCCATGAGGCTCTTGAGCTTGTCCAGGTTGGTGAAGGTGCCCGCGGCCTGCAGCTCCTGCATGACCGACGAGATGAACGCCTGCTGCCGGTGGGTGCGGTCCAGGTCCCCGTTTTCCAGGCCGTGGCGCTGCCGGACGAAGGACAGGGCCTGGGACGCGTCCAGCGTCTGTCGCCCGGCCGGGAAGTCCGCGCCGGAGTACGAGTCGTAGACGGGATGGTTGAGGCAGACTTCCACCCCGCCGAGGGTTTGCGCCAGGTCGTAGAACCCGGCCAGGTTGACCTCGGCGAAATAGTCGATCGGGACGCCGGTCAGGTTGCGCACCGCGCGCAGGGTGGCGGCGCGGCCGGCCTCACGGCCCTTGGTCTCGAGTTCCTTCTGGCTGACGCCGCCCTGATTGGCGAGCTTGTTCGCGACGTACTGCTTGGTGAGCCCGTACGCCTCCTTGATCTTGATGTGGTTGTATCCGGGCACCCCGGTGAAGGGCACCCAGTCGTCGCGGGGGATGGAGAAGGCCACCACTTTGTTGTCTGCGCTGACGTGGACCAGGATCAGCGTGTTGGTGTTGTACCCGCCGTCGTCGGAATCGCCGGCGTGCAGATGCTTGAGGATCGACCAGGGCAGGTCGTTGCCGTCCTGGTCCTTGCGGGAGTCCAGCCCGATCAGCAGGATGTTCATGTCGTCGCCGGTGGACCGCGGGTCGTCGGGGCGCAGGGCGTCGGAAACGGTGATGCCGCCCAGCGCGCCGTGGGCCACGTAGTACCCCGCCCCGGTCAGACCGATCGCCGCAACCGAGACCAGCGCGCCCAAGGTGCGCGTCAGCCCCTTGCGGAAACGTGAGGGTTGACGGACGGCTCGATGACGGCGATGGGCACCGCCCGAGCGGGCCATCACAAAACTCTGCCCGGACCCAGCGCATCGCCGGGCACCGCAACGGCGGTTTGCGGCGATGTCGCTTCCAGCATGGTGTCAAGTATGCGTTAGCTTGCTGTGAAGCCCCCAATCGAAAAAGCGCCGCGGGCCGGGCGCATGCCGCGGGCCAACCGCGGATTCACGGCGGAAATTCGCGCCTGACCAGCGCATTCTCGTATCGGCGTCGCGCGGTGGTTTCGACTAGGTCACATCGCCCGCCAGACCGACTCGAACTCGTTATCGAGCCGATACGACGGCTAGCGGGCTTTGACCAGGTCCTCGCCGGAATCGTAGAAAATGGTGATGTTCGATCCCGTCAGGATCTCGGCGAAGTACACACCGAGTGGCTCGACCTCGTAGTAGTAGTGCACGTTGCCCTGGCGGTCGACCGCCGTCGCGCACGACAGGCCCGGCGCTCCGCATCGTTGCTTGACGGGTATGGCGAGAACGGCGAGCGCCACCACCACCGCAATCCCGATCATCAGCGGAAGCCTGTTGAATGCCCGCCTCGTCGTTGGTGCCGGATGCATCACCGCTGGAGTGTATGCGGCGTACCCGCCCGAATCGGTGCGGCGCAGTAGGGTTTCTCAGCGATGGCCACTGCAAATCCGGACGGCGCGGCGTCGCCGCAGACCCGGGTCGAAGTACTGGGCAACATCGGACCCAACTGGTTCGCGTCGGTGATGGGCACCGGGATCGTGGCCGTCGCCGGCGCCACGCTGCCGGTGCACGTGGTGGGTTTGCGCGCATTCGCGCAAACCGTCTGGGTGATCGCCGGCGTGCTGCTCGTGGCGCTGATCGTCCTGGTCGGGGGGCATTGGCTGCGGCACCCAACCGTGGCGCGCACGCATGCGCGCAATCCGCAGATGGCGCACTTTTACGGCGCCGCGCCGATGGCGCTGATGACGGTCGGCGCGGGGGCGGTGCTCGTCGGCCGGGATCTCTTGGGTGAGCGCGTAGTCGTCGACCTGGACTGGGTGTTGTGGACCGGGGGAACGCTGGGCGGGCTGTTCACCGCGGTGAGCATCCCGTATTTGATGTTCACCCAGCACAGCGTGGGCCCCGACGCGGCCTTCGGCGGGTGGCTGATGCCGGTGGTGCCGCCCATGGTGGCCGCGGCCACCGGAGCCCTGCTGCTGCCGCACATGGCGGCTGGCACCGGTCGCGAAACCATGCTCTTCGGCTGCTATGCGATGTTCGGGCTGTCGCTGCTGGCTTCCCTGAACATCATCGCGATGATCTGGGCGCGCCTGACGCTGTACGGCACGTCGGGCTCGGCTCGGGTGCCCACGCTGTGGATCGTGCTGGGACCGCTCGGCCAATCCATCACCGCCGCAGGGCTTTTGGGTGCCAGCGCCGGCCCCGCCGTCGACCCCGCGGTGGCGGAGGACCTGAACACCTTCGCGATCCTCTACGGGGTTCCGGTGTGGGGCTTCGCGGTGTTGTGGATCGCGCTGGCCACCGCGCTGACCGTGCGCACGCTGCGGCGCGGCATGCCCTTCGCCCTGACGTGGTGGAGCCTGACCTTCCCGGTCGGAACCTTCGTCACCGGAACCTCGCAGCTCGCCGGCCACACTCATCTGCCGGCGTTTCGGGTGGCCGCGGCCATCGCGTATGCGGGGCTGTTGTTCACCTGGCTGTTGGTGGCCGTCCGCACCGCGCGGGGCAGCCTGCGCGGCAACCTGCTCAAGGTGCCGCCCAGCACCGCGCCGGTGAAGGTCGGCAAGGAACCGGTGTCCTAACGGCGGCGGGCTCAATCCGCCGCAAGCACCTCGTTGGCCGCGCGCTCGCCCGATTGCGCTGCGCCGCTTACACAATGGTACGGATAGGTGGCCGTGTCCACGCCCGCCCAATGGAGGCGGCCCACCGGCTCGCGTACTGCCGGCCCGAATCCGGCACCCGTCCAGACCCCCGGCCCCATGCAGCCCGCGAAATCCCCGCGCGTCCACTCGTCCATCGACCAGTTGAACTCGAAATAGGAATCCGGCTCGGGGTTCTGCGGCATGACCGCCGGGAACGTGATCGTTTCGGACAGATGCTCACCGTCCGAGCCGAAGCGGTGCGACATCTCCTTCAATATCTGTGCCCTGCGCTCGGCGCGGGTCAGACGATTGAAGTCGCGGGCTTTGTCGCCGGCGACGAAAACGCCCATCAGGCCGGGCTTCTCACTGCTCTCGTCAAACCCGCATTCCCGCGCGTTGGGACTGTAGTCGCCCGGATAGATGGAGATGGATTCGCCCACCAAACCTTGCTTGCGCCAGAACGCTTCGTCATAACAGAGCCAGATCTTCCAGAACGAACCCGTCGGCACGCGGTGCTGCAGCTGCGCGCGGTCGGGCGGCAGGATCGGATCGAAGCGAATGAAGTTGGTCATCGAGATGTTCGTCGCGACGACGACGCGCCGCGCTCGCACTCTGAGGCTGTCCGCGCTGACCGTGACACCGTCGGCGTCCTGGGCGATGTGGTGGACCGGCGCATCCACATGCACGGCGCCCGGGCCCAGCTTGGCCACGATTCGATCCGCCATCTGCTGCATCCCACCGCGGACGCGGTATTGCTGCGCCTGCCCCGGAGCCTGGCCGCTCATGTTGAAAAGCTTGCTCCGGTAGGTCTTGAGCACGAAAAGCCAATGCAGCAAGGAACATGCGCCGAGTTCGACGCCGGTGTATCCGACTATCGCCGCTCCCAGCAGCGCCCTGGCATCCCTGGTGAGCACGTTCAAGTCGAACCAGGACTGGACGGTCATCTGATCCGCTTCGCGGGTCGTGCTCGCTCCAAGAGTCACGGTGAACGGGAATTTGACGTCGTCCCACGGCGCCTGGGGATTAACGACCTCCGACATCTTCTCCATGCTGAGGATGGCCTTGCCCAAATCCAATTTGGCGGCCATGGCAATCGGCGGCAGCGCCTTCAAGGGGTTGGAATCGTGGGCGTCATACGTGTGGACCTTGTGCGAGGAGTCCACAAACACGGTCTTGCCGCGGTCGTACTGCGCATACACTTCGACGCCGAGTTCGTCCATGAGCCGTCGGACGTCGGGCTGCGCCTCCTCGTCCCCCACCCACTGGCCGCCGATCTCGAACAGCGTGCCGTCCGAGAGGTGTGCGCTCCAGGTGCGACCACCGATGCGCGGCGCGGCTTCGAGCACCGCGACCGAGTGCCCTGCTTGATGAAGGCGGTAGGCCGCGGTCAGTCCGGCGTATCCCGCGCCCACGACACAGAAATCGGCTTCGTGCTGGGACATCGTTGTCCTCCTCGCCGCCAGACGTTCGACCGGGGAACTGTACGCGCTCTTCAAGGTGGCCGGGTGAAGTTTGCGACTTCTCCCGTTGAACGAAGGCGAAGTCAGGCCGTCCCGGTCCTAGGCGTTTTGATCCCCGGGGGTGACGGGTAGGCAACCGTGAGCCGATCGGGAGGGCTGAACGACCAACGAGACGCGCGAGCGGCCCAGCCGCTTGATTAGGACCGGAGGTTAAGGATGCGTGCCGAGGAAGGCGACGAAACCGTCAAGGACTACGCCGCGGAGGGGAAGCAGACTCTGGGCAGGATCAAGGCTTCTCAACGAGCGGGGACCAGGCTTGGCGACGTCGCCAAGCGGTTCGCCCGGTTGTGGCGAGGCGATCACCCGGCGGACGGGCACGGGACATAAGTCACGCGGGCGCCGGATACCGGTGCGCCCACGGGCTGGCTTCCTCCAGCTGGGCCGCCAGCTGCAGGAGGTCGCCGTCGGCGCCCAACCGCCCCACCAACTGCACGCCGAGGGGAAGCCCGGCGTCCGTCCAATGCAGCGGCACGCTGATCGCGGGGCGCCCGGTGATGTTCGCGAGCTGCGTGTACGGCACCCAGCCCAAGTTCTCGCGAATCAACTGGTCGAGGATCCCACTGCGCGCCAATGCTTTTCCCGCCCGCAGCCTACTGGCCGCCCTCGCCAGCCGTTGGAGCGGGCGCGACGTCGCGGTGGCGCCGATCCGCAGGGGTGGGGCGGCCAGGGTGGGGGTCAGCAAGCAGTCAAAGCTTTCGTGGAAGGTCGCCAGCGACCGGATGTGGTTGTTGCGGTTTTCCAACGCGAAGATGGGCGGCAAAACACCGGTGGCCCTGGCCAATTCGCTCACGGCCAGCGTGTCCGCCTCGAAATCTCGGTCCCGGGCCCCGGTGCGCTGTTTGGCGTCGGCGACGTGTTGATACAGCTGAGCGAACCAGATCGTCAGGAAGTCGCGTGCCAGGGCGTCGTCGTCGTACGGGGGCGCGACCTGCTCGACGTGGTGCCCCAGTTCGGCAAGGAGTGTCGCCGCGCGTTCCACCGCGGCGACGGCCTCCCGGTCCGGGTTGGGGTTGATGGCCGAGGACCACGAGTACCCGATCCGCAGCGCGGCGGGGCGACGCCGGATGTGCTCGGTGAAAGCCATTGGCGGAAGCGCGACTTCGTACGCGGCGTGCGGATCGCGGCCGACGAGCGCGTCGCAGAGCGCGGCGCTGTCGCGCACGGTGCGGGACACTACGCCCTGGGTCACCATCCCGAACATCGGCTCGCCGGTCTGCGGCCCGTACGGTGACAGCCCGCGGCTGAACTTCAGGCCGACGAGCCCGTTGCAGGCGGCGGGGATGCGGATCGATCCGCCACCGTCGTTGGCCCCGGCCGCCGGCACGATCCCGGCAGCGACCGCCGCACCGGAGCCGCCCGAGGAGCCGCCGGGTGTGTGCGCGGTGTTCCACGGGTTGCGCGCGGGGCCCCAGTAATCGGATTCCGTGACGCCCTTGGCGCCGAACTCCGGAGTGTTGGTCATCGCGAAGATCACCAACCCCGCGTCGAGGAACCGCTGCGTCACCAGGGCATGCCGGTCGGCCACGTCGTTGGCCAGTGACCGGGAACCGCTCGAGGTGGGAAAGCCGCGGTACTCCTGGGCGAGGTCTTTGATCACGAATGGCACACCGGCGAACGGGCCGCGCAGGTTCGGGTCGGCGGCCCGGGTGTCCGCCACCTCGCCGAGGCGTCTGACGATCGCGTTCAGCCGGGGGTTCACCGCGTCCGCTCGCTGGCGTGCCAACGCGAGAAGTTCGGCCGGCGTGACCTGCTTGCGCTCGACGAGCTCGGCCAACGCGGTCGCGTCCAAGGTCATGTACTCGTCAAGATGCATCGGTTTCTCCTCTGGACGCCCCGCTGCATCGTATTGAAGCGGCTTAGTATCACCTGATGCCCATGGCAGTTGAACCGTTCTCGATCCAGGGGCCCGGCGGCGTGCGCATCGTCGCCGACCGGCTGGGCGATCCGCAGGCGCGGGCGGTGGTGTTCCTGCACGGCGGCGGGCAGACCCGCCGGTCGTGGGGCAAGGCCGCCGCCGCCGTGGCCCGGCGGGGTTGGCAAGCCGTCACCGTCGACCTGCGCGGGCACGGCGAGTCCGACTGGTCCGACGAGGGCGACTACCGCGTCGTCAGTTTCGCCCGCGACGTTCAGGAGGTGCTCGGCGCGCTGCCCGCACAACCGGTGCTGGTCGGCGCCTCGTTGGGCGGGTTCACCTCGATGCTGTTGGCGGGGGAGCTTTCGCCGGGCATCGCCAGCGCGGTCGTGTTGGTGGACATCGTGCCGAACATGGACCAGTCCGGGGCGAATCGGATTCATGCCTTCATGTCCGATCGGGTGGAATCGGGGTTTGCCTCGCTTGACGAGGTCGCCGACGCGATCGCCGAGTACAACCCGCACCGGCCCCGGCCAACCGACCTCGACGGCCTGACCACAAATCTGCGCCGCCGTGGCGATCGCTGGTACTGGCACTGGGACCCCCAGTTCATCAGCGGGACGGCGGCGTATCCGCCCTTCGAAGTCACCGACCCCGACCGCATGCACGCGGCCGTCGAGGCGATCTTGAGCGATCGCGTGCCGATGTTGTTGGTTCGGGGCCAGATGAGTGATCTGGTCAGCCAGGAACGCGCCGACGAGTTCCTGGCCCGCTTCCCGCAGGTCGAGTTCACCGACGTGCGCGGGGCGGGGCACATGGTCGCCGGCGATCGCAACGACATTTTCGCCGACGCGGTGCTGAGTTTCCTTGCCCGCCACGTCGCCGGCTGATCCGGCTGGTTTTTGCGCGAAAGCCCTTGTCCGACAGGGCATTCGCTAAACGTTCTGTCGCTCACGTCAATTCGCTTGCGTTCGGCCGGCGGTCGGGACTTGCCCTTCGGGCGGCCCAACGCTGCTCGCGCTGTTAGCATGCTGCCCGACACATCAAGAGAGGCGGCGTGGCCATGCGGTGGTTGCCAGGGTTGGGATTGGTCGGTGCCGTGTTCGTCGCCGCGACGATGTTGGCGAATCCGGCGCGAGCGGATGGAAGCGTTACCCCGGGCATCAAGGTGGACGACGAAAACAGCTCGTGCACGGCGGGTTTCGCGGCACAGGGCAACGACGGCAGCTATTACCTGATGACCAGTGGCCACTGTGACGCCCACGATGGTTCGTTGTGGACGTACGGAAATGACGTTCCGCTAGGGAGAATCACCGCCAGCGAAAAGGAAGGCGACACGAAGGACGCCGCGATCATCCTCCTCGACCCGAGCGTCGGAGCGCCATTCGGACATGTCGGTGGAACGTATGAGGTCCGGGATGTGTTGAGCGCGGGCCAGATTCATCAGGGGATGCCGTTCTGCAAATTGGGTGCCGTCACAGGTGAGACCTGTGGTGTGGTCAAGCATGTCGACGGCGGCGTCGTCGAAGCCAGCGTGTACAGCCTCAACGGCGACAGCGGCAGCCCGGGTTTCGTGAAGAACTCGGACGGCACCGTCAGTGCGGTCGGTCTGTTGATGTCATCACCCGACGGGGACGACTACACGACCTACTTCACGCTCATCGATCCGCTGCTGGGCAGGTGGGGTTTACACGTCCTGCCCTGACGGCAGGCGGCCGAGCGTAACTCAGCGTTTGCCACACCCTGCGAGCGGGTACCCACGCCCGCGGTATCGATCGGGACTCGCTAGGTTGACGAGGCCAATGAGTTGTGCAGTGCGACACCAGCGACACGAAGGAGAGCATTAGTGAAGCGTGGGATCGTCGTCGGCGTGGCGGGCGTGGCCGTGGTGGCCGCGGCTTGCGCCGGCTGCTCGAGCAACAAGTCCAACACGGGCTCGTCCGGCTCTTCGCCGTCGACGTCCGGCCCGCAGGTCATCGTCGACGGTCAGGCGCAGAACGTCAGCGGCCAGGTCACCTGCGCCCAGGCGGGCGACAACACCAACATCGGCATCGGTGACCCGACGGCCGGAGTCGGCGCCGTGGTCAGCAACGCCACCCCGCCGATCGTGCACTCCGTCGGACTCGGCGGCGTAAACGGGATCACGCTCGGCTTTTCCGACGCGGCTCCCAACCAGGGCGGCAACGCCGGAGCCGCGGTGAACGGAAAGACCTACGCAATCAAGGGCACCGCGACCGGGCTCGACATGAGCAACCCACAGCAGCCGCAGGCGGTGACCAAGTCATTCGAGTTAAACGTGACCTGCCCATAGTGCGGGCGATCGACAGGCAAGAGGGGACGCAGCTATGTCTATGAAACGTGTCGTCAGTGCGGCGGCGGTCGCGGCCGGGCTGAGCTTCTCCGCGGTCGCATTGAACGCGGGTTCGGCCTTCGCGGCCCCGCTCGACCCCGCGCCGCCGTGCCCCGGCTGCCACGGTGGTGGCGGCGGAGGCGGTGGCGGGGGCAACCCCGGCGGCGGAGGCGGCGGGGGGAACCCCGGTGGGCCCGGCGGCACGCACAGCGGACCCGGCGGTCAGCAGGGCGGACCCGGCGGGCAGCAGGGCGGACCCGGCGGGCAGCAGGGCGGACCGAGCGGTCAGCAGGGCGGACCCGGCGGCCAGCAGGGTGGACCGAGCGGCCAGCAGGGTGGACCGAGCGGTCAGCAGGGCGGACCCGGCGGCCAGCAGGGTGGACCGAGCGGTCAGCAGGGCGGACCCGGTGGGCAGAACAACCCCCAGCAGCAGGGCGGTCAGAACAATCCCCAACAGGGCCCGCAGAACTCGCCGGGACCGAACGACCAGGGCCCCCAGCAGGGCGGCCCGAACAACCAGCCGCCGGGTGAGCACGGGCAGAACCCGCCGGGCGGACAGACCAACGCGCCGGCGAACGGGCAAAACCCGCCGCCGCAGAGCCGGCAAGCGCTCAACCCACCAAGCACGCAGCCTGCGCACCCGCCCTACATTCCGCGCGGCACGTACGTCAGTGGGAACGCCCAAATAGGCGGGCCCGGCGATGCGCGGGCGGGCTTCAGCGTCGTCGACCACGGGGCGCCCCCACCGCCGCCGCCGCGAGGCCACGGCTGGAACGACGGTCCGGCTCCCGGCCACCCGCCGCCACACTGGGTGGGCGCACCGCCCCCGGGGGGCTGGGACGGCCCGCCGCCTCCCGGCGGCTGGAACCGCCCGTGGTCCGGGCCGCAGCGTGACGTCGTTCTCGCACAGGCCGATTTCGGGCCGTTCCAGTACGAGACCTACACCGCCATACCGGTTTTCAACTGGCAGTTCGGCGGTTGGGGCTTCTGGTACATGGGAGTCTGGGTTCCGCTGTACTGACGGGCCGGTCCGAACCGAGCCGCCGACGGGCGCAGCCGCCGTAGCCGGTTGCGCCCGTTGCCGGGCGGCGATCCCGCGGTCGTGGCAGGCTCCGGGAATGGATGTGCGAGAGAACGTCCGCCGAGCCATCGACGTGATGACGGCTTGGACGTCCGACAGCGGCAACGAATTCGCGTGGACCCGGCTCGTCGAGAACGTGATCGACGAGCCCGACGGCGAGATCATGCTGTTGATGGGCTTCGTCAACCTTGCCGGTGAGCTCGGGATCAAGCTGGAGAGGGCCACCGGTCAAGACGTGCGATCGCACCTGCAGGACATCGCCCTGAAGTACCTGTGACCCGGGTGGGCCTACTGCGGATGGGTCGCCAGGTAGTCCTCGACCGGGATCGGTGACGATGCGGCGTAGCCGACGGGCAACAACACATCGCCGGCAGTGGTGACGTAGTAGACGTCCCACCGGTAGTAGGTGGGGAACGCGGCGGGATCGCTCCCGATCAGCGCGGCGTACTGGTCGACCGCCTGCACGTAGGCGTGGGCGTGGTTGTACCCGTAGATGGCGTGCGCGCGGTCATTGGCAAAGCCGTTGGCGGCGAGGAATCGGCCCGCGGCCATGATGCTGTCGCGCGGGGAATTGATGTCGCCGCCCTGGCCGTAGGTGGCGAACGTCGACGGCAGGAACTGCATGGGCCCTTGCGCGCCGGCCGTGCTCACGCCGTTGATGCTGCCGAATCGGGTCTCGACGAGGTTGATCGCGGCCAGGTAGTTCCAGCCGACACCGGTCTCCGCTTCCGCCGCGTGGTAGTCGCTCATCAGCTCGTCGGCGGCGATCGGCGGGTCGATCCGCCACGGGGGCAGCGCGTTTTTCGCGGGGGTCATCGACTGCAGTTGTCGTCGGGCATCGAGGTTGCGGTCGTAGACGTCCACGAGTTCCGACGGGATCCGCGGCCGGGTGATGGAGTCCCATTCGGGGTGCCGCCCGATGGCCCGGTAGGCGGCCTGCTCGCGGTGCGCCGCCGCCGACAAGGCGGGCTCGGGGGTCGACGGGTCGCGCAGCGCGCGTTCGTCGGCGACGAGGTCGTCGGCCACTTGCGCCGGGTCGGACGCCAGCTGGGGCTGCGCGCCAAGGGGTGGATTCGGCGCCGCCGCAAGGGTTCTCGACGCGGCGGGGGTGGCGGACGCGGTGACCGCGGTTGAACCGGTCGCGGCGGGCTTGGCGGTCGACGCCGAGCAGGCGACGGCCGCGAATACGACCGCGCCGACGAGCGGCGCCGCGGCGGCACGGTTACGGCTCACTAGGTTCTCTTTCGTCGAGTTGCCGTGAACAGTCTTTCGCATCGACGGCCTCGACGGCAATGCCGTAACCGCCCCTGGCGAATGCCGTTTCGAGTTGCGGGCGGCCGCAGGCTATTTCACACTGGAGGATCGGCTTCCCAGCAGAGTGGAACAGTTACATGCCCGACCGCGAATGCACCGCCAGACGAACCGTGATTCGTCGAACTTCGGGCCGGGCGGACTCGAATTTCGCCCGTCGCCTTATCGGCCCGGTGATGATCGCGGCGACGGTCATGGCGCTTTTCGGCGCACCGGATACTCGCCCGCAGTTGCCGCCCGGGTGCGCGATCGGTTGGACCATGGTCGGCGGCGTGTTGATTTACGTGCCGGACTGCACGCATCGGTCGCCCGCTCCACCGCCGCCGCCGGACGGCCCCCCGCCCAACCCCGCTCCACCATCACCCGAGCAGTAGTTTCAGCGGCGGCGCATCCAGATGATGATGCCGACGACAAGCACCACCATCACCAAGACCGCGGGCGTGACGCCCTTCGAACGCCGCGTCGCGGAGTGCCCCAATGGGGTTGACTCGCTGACCTTCTGGGAGGGGGAGGCAACGTCGGGCGGCGGGATGGTTGGCCCGGGGTTGCTGTCAAGGGTTCCCATCTCCGGCTCGGGCGGCACCGTCGGTGAAGCCGCGCTCGGTGATGCGGCCTCCCGCTCGAGAACCGCTCCGGCGGCCGCGGACTGCGGCTGGTCGCGGTCGCGTCCCCGGCGCGGCACCCAGGCCTTGTCACCCAACTCGTCGGGAATCAGCCACAACAGCAGGGCCAGGTTGACCACCGCGAGGACGCCGTGCAGGACGATGTCGGCTGCGTGGAACCCCAGCGGCGTCGGCGTCGTGCGCGCGGTGGCGACACTGCTGAAAAACAACAACAGCGTGTAGCCCACGGCACTCAACGCCGTAACCGCCACGGCCGCACGGCGTTTGGCGACGGCCGCGATGGCCAGCACTCCGAGCGCCAGCAGTATCGCGCTGTGCGCCGGAGCCGACGCCAGGCCGAGAACGGGGACGCCGGTCGGGCCGGCGTGCGGATGCAGTGCAGCCGAAAGCAGCCCGGCGACGCCGAACGCGCTCACCAACACGCCCTCGGCGAGCAGCCACCAACGCCCGGTGCGGAAACGTCCCGGGTCCGTCGGGACCCTGCGCAAACCCGACGTCAGCCCGGGAACGGGCCCCGCCGTAACCGGCATCGCGGACCTCCAGAGTGAGCGGCAAGTCTTTGATATCGGCTACCCGCTGCGGCCGGCCCTACGCATGCGGTTCTTGGGTCCGCCGGCCCGCCAAACGTGCGTCAAATAGCCCTTCCGCAGCAACCCTGACGGGGATACGATCTCCCTGCACGGAGATTGGCGGTGCTCACCATGGCTAATCATTTCGCACTCATCGGCCCAGCCGTAATCGGTCTGGCCATCGCGACCACGTCCCTTTCGCCGGCGGTGAGTAGAGCCGCCGAATGTGGGGCAGGCACCGTTTATGACGCGCCGTCGAATACCTGCGTGGTGCTCGCGCAGGCGGCTCCGCCGCCGCCGGAAGCGCCGCCACCGCCCCCACCGCCGCCTCCGCCGCCGGCGTGGAATGGTCCCCAGCCGCACGTGTGGGTCAGCGTTTGCGCGCCCATCCCCTTCGTGAATATCTGCGCGGGGATCTGACGCCGCCGCAACGTGACATCGCGGCCGCGTCAGGTGTGGACGATCAAACCCGCTTCGGTGTATGGAGCGGCTTGGGCGGGATCGTTGATCGTGATGTACAGGTC
>NZ_LATC01000076.1:0-25055 GCF_001414075.1 Mycobacterium sp. UM_11
AAGGTGACACCGTCTGGATCCCCCCACCCCACCACGACCGCGGCCGCCCCCGCACCAACACCTTCCACCACCCCGAAAAACTCCTCCGCGACGGCGACGGCGCCGACGATGATGACGACGCGCCGTGATTACCCGGCCAGCGTCGCCCGGATGCACACGGTGACGTAGGGCAGCGCCAGCCCGGTCGAATTCGCCAGCGCCGGATGGGTGGCGAGCAACTCGCGCACCTGGTCCAGGGTCCTGGTGCGGACCTCGGTCGGCGAGGTGATGCAGTAGCTGCGCGATGCGACCAGGTCGATCAAGGCTTGGGGCGTAAGGTAATTCGTCCACTCGACCTGGTGGCGCTCCGGCTCCGTGAACGATTCGGACAGCGTGACGTCGAAGCGGCCGCGGTCACCGTCGGAGCCGATGATCTCGCCCAGCTCCCGCACCCAGCCCAGCCGCTCGTCGCGCGTGTTCCACACCAGACCCAGCCGGCCGCCCGGCCGCAACACGCGGGCCACCTCGGGAATGGCGCGTTCGGGATCCACCCAATGCCACGCCTGCGCGACCAGCACGACGTCGACGCTGTTGTCCGGCAACGGAATTCCCTCGGCGGTGCCCAGCAGCGCCCGGGTCTCCGGCAGCGAGCTGCGCAACACCTCCAGCATGTCGGGGATCGGGTCGACGGCCACCACGTCCAGCCCGCGTTCCACCAGCCGGGTGGTCAGCTTTCCGGTGCCGGCACCCAGGTCCAGCACTTGGTGCGCGCCGCGCGGCAGCAGCCAGTCGATCGCCTCCGGGGGATAAGAGGGGCGTCCCCGCTCATAGGCAGCGGCCGCCGAGCCGAACGACAAAGAGCGGTCCTGCCCGGAGCGCGTCACCGCCGGCACGCGCCTTCACTCTCAGCTAGGTCGAGCGTCTCGCGAATCAGCTCGCCGACCGCCTCGGACTCCACCAGGAAGCCGTCGTGCCCGCAGATGGACTCGACGACCTGCAGTCCGCTACAGCCCGGCAGCAGCTCGGCGAGCTCCTCCTGCAACCGCAGCGGATAAAGCCGGTCGGACGTGATGCCGCCGACCACCGCCGGCACCGGGCAACCGCGGAGCGCCTTGCGCACCCCGCCGCGGCCGCGGCCCACGTCATGGCTGTTCAGCGACTCGGTCAGGGCCACGTAGCTGCCTGCGTCGAAGCGGGCCAACAGCTTGTCGCCCTGATGCTCGAGGTAGCTCTGCACCGCGTAGCGGCTGTCCCCGCCGCCCTGCTTGTCGTTGCCGAAGCGGGTGTCGAGCTCCGCTTCGCCGCGATAGGTCAGGTGGGCGAAGCGGCGGGCGATGGCCAGGCCGGTGTCCGGTGTGCGGCCGGTGTCGTGGTAGTCGCCGCCCTGCCAGTCCGGGTCGGCCTTGATGGCCGCGATCTGCGTGGTCTGCGTGCCGATTTGGTCCGCGGTCGCGCGCGCGCCGACCGCCAGCAGCAGCCCCGCCCGCACCCGACTGGGGTGCCCGACCATCCATTCCAAAGCCCGTGCGCCGCCCATGGAACCACCAACAACCGCGGCGACCTCATTGATTCCCAGCGCGGCCAGCGCGGCGATGTCGGCCTCCACCTGGTCGCGCACGGTGATCATGGGAAACCTTGAGCCCCAGGGCTTTCCATCGCGGGCCAGCGAGCTGGGGCCGGTGGAGCCGCGGCAACCGCCCAGCACGTTGGTGGCGACGGCGCACCAGCGGTCGGTATCGATGGGCGCGCCCGGGCCGGCGACCCCGTCCCACCAGCCACCGGTGGGATGCCCCGGCCCGGCGGGACCGGTGATGTGCGAGTCACCCGTGAGCGCGTGCAGCACCACCACCACGTTGTCGCGGGTCGGCGACAGCTCGCCCCAGCGCTGCACGGCGATGCACACATCGTCGATCACCGCGCCGCCCTCGGTCCTCAGCGAGCCGATGTGGACCAGGCCGATCTCGCCTTCGGCCGGCAGCGTCTGGGTTCCGACGTCGGAGATCGTCATGGCCGGCCCCTCAGAACGCCGCCACGGCTTGCGGGTCGGCCGCCTCGGCGCCGAACTTGCGCGCCGCGGCGAAGCCCAGCTCCAGGTCGGCCAGGATGTCGTCGATGCCCTCGATGCCGACGGCCAGCCGCACCAGGCCGGGCGTCACGCCGGTCGCCAGCTGCTCGGCGGCGCTCAGCTGGGCGTGCGTGGTCGACGCGGGGTGGATCACCAGCGATCGCACGTCGCCGATGTTGGCGACGTGGCTGTGCAGCTTGAGCGCGTTCACGAACGCCTTGCCGGCCTCGACGCCGCCGGCCAGCTCGAAGGCCAGCACCGCGCCGGTTCCCTTGGGCGCCAGCTTCTTCCCGCGCTCGTGCCACGGCGAACTGGGCAGCCCGGCGTAGTTCACCGACACAACGCCGTCGTGGCCCTCGAGGAATTCGGCGACCCGCTGCGCGTTGGCGACGTGGCGTTCCATCCGCAGGCTCAGCGTTTCGATGCCCTGGGCGACCAGGAAAGCGTTGAACGGGGAGGCGGCCGAACCCAGGTCGCGCAACAGCTGCACGCGCGCCTTGAGCGCGTAGGCCGGCGGCCCGAGCTCGGCGAACACCACGCCGTGGTAGCTCGGGTCGGGTGTGGTGAATCCCGGGAAACGCCCCTGCGTCCAGTCGAAGGTGCCGCCGTCGACGATGACGCCGGCGATCGCCGAGCCGTGCCCGCCCAGGTACTTGGTGGCCGAGTGCACCACGACGTCGGCGCCGTGCTCGAACGGCCGGATCAGGTAGGGCGTGGCGATGGTGTTGTCGACGATCAGCGGTATCCCGTTGGCGTGGGCGACGCCGGCGACCCCGGGGATGTCCAGCAGGTCGATCTGCGGGTTGGAGATGGTCTCGCCGAAGAACGCCTTGGTGTTCGGGCGCACCGCGGCCTGCCAGGAATCCAGGTCGTCGGGGTCGTCGACGAAGCTGACCTCGATGCCGAGCTTGGCCAGCGAGTAGTGGAACAGGTTGTAGGTGCCGCCGTAGAGCCGCGGGCTGGACACGATGTGATCCCCGGCACACGCGAGGTTGAATATGGCGAAGGTCTCAGCGGCCTGCCCGGAGCTGAGGAACAGCGCTGCCACGCCGCCCTCGAGCGCGGCGATCCGCTGCTCGACGACGTCGGTGGTGGGGTTGCCGATCCGGGTGTAGATGTTGCCCGGCACCTCCAGCCCGAACAGGGCGGCGGCGTGCGAGGTGTCGTCGAACGTGTACGACGTGGTCTGGTAGATCGGCAGGGCGCGGGCGTTGGTGGCCGGGTCCGGCCGCTGGCCCGCGTGCACCTGCTTGGTATCGAACGACCAGTGGGCGCTCGGATCGGTGTCGTCGCTGTTGGTGGCATCGCTCATGGAAGCTTCCCTGTCTGGCTCAGGGGCCCGTCATGGCGGACCCGCGCTTGCCGGATAGCCGGTGCTTGGCTACTCAACCTGGTCATCACCCGGGGCACCCCACCGCGGTTGGAGGGTTGCCGGCCAGCAAGCCGGGGCTTGATGCTGGCGCTCATGACCAATACGGAGACTATCTTACTGTGCCGACTGTGTGCCAATGGCAGGTCGACACCTGCCCAAACGCCCTTGATAACGTGGCAGGAAGAACGCTGAGCCCCCCAGAGATCTGACCGAATATTCGAAGATTTTCCACGCCGGGAGAGGGACCGTGAGCGCCGAACAGCCGACCGTCATCTACACACTGACCGACGAGGCGCCGTTGCTGGCGACCTACGGGTTCCTGCCGATCGTGCGCGCGTTCGCCGAGCCGGCGGGCATCGAGATCAAGACGAGCGACATCTCCGTGGCCGCGCGCATCCTGGCCGAATTCCCCGACGACCTGACCGAGGAGCAGCGTGTCGGCGACAACCTGGGCGAGTTGGGCAAGCTGACGCAGCTGCCCGACACGAACATCATCAAGCTGCCGAACATCAGCGCCTCGGTGCCCCAGCTGGTCGCCGCCGTCAAGGAGCTGCAGGGCAAGGGCTTCAAGATTCCGGACTTTCCGCAGAGCCCGAAGACCGACGAGGACAGGGAAATCCGCGCCCGCTACGGCAAATGCCTGGGCAGCGCGGTCAACCCGGTACTGCGACAAGGCAACTCGGACCGGCGCGCGCCCAAGGCCGTCAAGGAGTACGCGCGCAGGCACCCGCACAGCATGGGGGAGTGGTCGCCGGCGTCGCGCACCCACGTCGCGACCATGCGCAAGGGCGACTTCTACCACGGCGAGAAGTCGATGACGCTGGACCGCGCGCGCAACGTGAAGATGGTGCTGGAAACCAAGAGTGGCAAGACCCTCGAGCTCAAGGACAAGGTCGAGCTGCGCGAGGGCGACGTCATCGACAGCATGTTCATGAGCAAGAAGGCGCTGGTCGAGTTCTACGAAGAGCAGATGCAGGACGCCTACGAGACCGGCGTGATGTTCTCACTGCACGTCAAGGCGACCATGATGAAGGTCTCGCATCCCATCGTCTTCGGCCACGCCGTGAAGGTCTATTACAAGGACGCCTTCGCCAAGCACCAGGAGCTGTTCGACGAGCTCGGCGTCGACGTCAACAACGGACTGGTCGACCTCTACAACAAGATCGAGTCGCTGCCCGCCTCGCTGCACGAGGAGATCATCCGCGACCTGCACGCCTGCCACGAACACCGCCCCGAGCTGGCCATGGTCGATTCGGCCAAGGGCATCACCAACTTTCACTCGCCCAGCGACGTGATCGTGGACGCGTCGATGCCGGCGATGATTCGGGCGGGCGGCAAGATGTGGGGCGCCGACGGGCGGCAGAAGGACACCAAGGCCGTCAACCCCGAGTCGACCTTTTCGCGGATCTACCAGGAGATCATCAACTTCTGCAAGACCCACGGGCAGTTCGACCCGACGACCATGGGCACCGTGCCCAACGTCGGCCTGATGGCGCAGCAGGCCGAGGAGTACGGCTCGCACGACAAGACGTTCGAAATCCCCGAGGACGGGGTCGCCAACATCGTCGACATTGACAGCGGCGAGGTGCTGCTGACCCAGAACGTCGAGGAGGGCGACATCTGGCGGATGCCGATCGTCACCGACGAGGCGATCCGCGACTGGGTCAAGCTGGCCGTCACGCGGGCGCGCAACTCGGGCATGACGGTGGTGTTCTGGCTGGACACCGAGCGGCCGCACGAGGTCGAGCTGCGCAAGAAGGTCAAGGCGTATCTGAAGGAGCACGACACCGAGGGCCTGGACATCAACATCATGCCGCAGGTGTGGGCCATGCGGTACACGATCGAGCGCGCGATCCGCGGCCAGGACACCATCGCCGCGACCGGAAACATCCTGCGCGACTACCTCACCGACCTGTTCCCGATTCTCGAGCTGGGCACCAGCGCCAAGATGCTGTCCATCGTGCCGCTGATGTCCGGCGGCGGCATGTACGAAACCGGGGCGGGCGGTTCGGCGCCCAAGCACGTGCACCAGCTCCTCGAGGAGAACCACCTGCGCTGGGATTCCCTCGGCGAATTCCTCGCTCTCGGAGCGTGTTTCGAGGACATCGGCATCAAGACGGACAACGAGCGCGCCAAGATCCTGGGCAAGACGCTGGACGCCGCGATCGGCAAGCTGCTGGAGAACAACAAGAGCCCGTCGCGCAAGGCCGGCGAACTCGACAACCGCGGCAGCCAGTTCTACCTGGCGCTGTACTGGGCGCAGGAACTCGCGCAATCCGACGACGAGGAGCTTTCCAAGCACTTCGCCGCGCTGGCCGAGTCGCTGGGCGAGAACGAGGACACCATCGTCGGCGAGCTGGCCGAGGCGCAGGGCGAGACGGTGGACATCGGTGGCTACTACTACCCGGACAGCGAGAAGACGACCGCCGTGATGCGGCCGAGCAAGACGTTCAACGAAGCGCTGACAGCCTCGCAAGGTTCGTAAGGTCCGAAGATGTCAGGCGACCGCAAGATCAAAGTCCGGGGGCCGGTCGTCGAGCTCGACGGTGACGAGATGACCCGCGTCATCTGGAAACTGATCAAGGAGATGCTGATCCTGCCGCATCTCGACGTCAACCTCGAGTACTACGACCTCGGCATCGAAAACCGCGACCGCACCAACGACCAGGTGACCATCGACGCCGCGTACGCCATCAAGAGACACGGGGTAGGCGTCAAGTGCGCCACCATCACCCCCGACGAGGCCCGCGTCCAAGAATTCAACCTGAAGAAGATGTGGCTCTCGCCCAACGGCACCATCCGAAACATTCTGGGCGGCACGATCTTCCGCGAGCCGATCGTCATCTCGAACGTCCCCCGGCTGGTTCCCGGCTGGACCAAGCCGATCGTCATCGGGCGCCACGCGTTCGGTGACCAGTATCGGTCGACCAACTTCAAGATCGACAAGCCGGGCACCGTGGCGATCACGTTCACCCCGTCCGACGGCAGCGAGCCGATCGTGCACGAGATGGTGGACATCCCCGACGACGGCGGCGTCGTGATGGGGATGTACAACTTCAAGGACTCCATCGGGGATTTCGCGCGCGCGTCGTTCAAGTACGGCCTCAACGCCAAATGGCCGGTGTACCTGTCCACCAAGAACACGATCCTCAAGGCCTACGACGGCATGTTCAAGGACGAGTTCCAGCGCATCTACGACGAGGAATTCAAGGACAAGTTCGAGGCCGAGGGGCTCACCTACGAGCACCGGCTTATCGACGACATGGTCGCCGCGTGCCTGAAGTGGGAGGGCGGCTACGTGTGGGCGTGCAAGAACTACGACGGCGACGTCCAGTCCGACCTCGTCGCCCAGGGCTACGGCTCGCTGGGGCTGATGACGTCGGTGCTGATGACCGCCGACGGCAAGACCGTGGAGGCCGAGGCCGCGCACGGCACCGTCACCCGGCACTTCCGGCAGTACCGGGCCGGCAAGCCGACCTCGACCAATCCGATCGCCTCGATCTTCGCCTGGACGCGCGGGCTGGCCCACCGCGGCAAGCTCGACGGCACCCCGGGGGTGATCGAGTTCGCGCAGAGGCTGGAGGACGTGGTCGTCGGGACGGTCGAGAGCGGGAAGATGACCAAGGACCTGGCCATGCTCGTCGGCCCCGACCAGGAATGGCAGCAGAGCGAGGAGTTCCTCAACTCGATCGCCGAAAACCTGGAAAAGGAACTGGCTAACTAGCCGAGGGGTTCGCGCGGCGCCGCGCCGGGTCGACGCATTCGTCGAGGAAGCCGATGATCACGTCGGTGACGCGCTCGGGCGCCTCGAACATCGGGATGTGGCCCACGCCGTCGAGCTCGGTGACCTGGTGGTCGTCGGGCAAATGAGTGGTGAAATGCCGGCTGAACCTGGGGGCGGGCACGATCCGGTCCTTCTCGCAGATCACCAGGTGCGCCGGGACGGCGTTCTCGGCCAGCTCCCGCAGTCCGTGCAGCAGCAGCGACTTGACCAGCAGCTGGAAGTAGGCCGGGCAGTGCGCGACGTCGTCGATGCAGCCCAGCAGTTGCTCGTGGCTGACCCCGTCGGGCGTCGCGCTGATCGCGTAGGTGGCCAGGTGGCGGCTGAACGGCAGCCCCATCACCCGCGGGCCGAACAGCGCGGCCAATATCAGCAGCGGAATGCCCAGGATGAACTTGGCGATCACCTCGAACTTGGCCGGGCTCCATCGGGTCCATCCGCCGGCCGGGGCGATGCCCATCACGCTGCGCGCGCGCCCGCGCCGCTCCAGCTCGAACGCGACCCAACCGCCCAGCGAGTTGCCCACGATGTGCGCGGTCTTCCAGCCCAGCTCGTCCATCTGGCGCTCCACGTGGTCGGCGAGCACCGCCGAGGACAAGAACCAGGTCCCCGCGGGCGGGCCGCCGTTGTGGCCGGCCATCGTCGGGGCGAACACCTCGTAGCGCCCGGTGTCGGCCAGCCGCTGGGCGACGTCCTGCCAAACCGCCTGGGACAGCAGGAACGGGTGCAGCAACAGGACCGGCTCTCCAGAACCCAGGTGAATCGGTGGCCGCATCCCCGCGCTGCTGTTCGTGCTGCTCCCCATAGCCCCGACACTAAAGGCGGTACCGCCGGTACCGCAAGCGAGTGTGACCCGCGGCGCGATCGCTTGGGGGCCCGCCGCTCGCTCGCGGGTGTGCGGCTGGCCGCGCACTCGGCGGCGAGGATGAAGCTAGCCGCGCACTCGGCGGTGGCGCATGCCCGGCACGGCCCGCGTGAAAAGATCGGTGCATCATGAGCACCCGATCCGGCCGGATCTTCTCCGGCGTGCAGCCCACCTCCGATTCGCTCCACCTGGGGAACGCGTTGGGTGCCATCACCCAATGGGTCGGGCTGCAGGACGATCACGACTGCTTCTTCTGCGTGGTCGACCTGCACGCCATCACCATCCCGCAGGATCCCGAGGCGCTGCGCCGCCGCACCCTGGTCACGGCCGCCCAGTACCTGGCGTTGGGCATCGACCCGGCCCGCAGCACGGTCTTCGTGCAGAGCCACGTGCCCGCCCACTCCCAGCTGGCCTGGGTGCTGGGCTGCTTCACCGGCTTCGGGCAGGCCTCGCGGATGACGCAGTTCAAGGACAAGTCGGCCCGCCAGGGCGGCGACTCCACCACCGTCGGCCTGTTCACCTATCCGGTGTTGCAGGCCGCCGACGTGCTGGCCTACGACACCGAGCTGGTGCCGGTGGGCGAGGACCAGCGCCAGCACCTCGAACTGGCGCGCGACGTGGCGCAGCGGTTCAACAGCCGGTTCCCCGACACGTTCGTGGTCCCCGACGTGATGATCCCCAAGGTGACCGCGAAGATCTACGACCTGCAAGACCCCACGTCGAAGATGAGCAAATCCGCGGCCACCGACGCGGGCCTGATCAACCTGCTCGACGATCCCGCCGCGTCGGCGAAGAAGATCCGCTCGGCGGTGACCGACAGCGAGCGCGAGATCCGCTTCGACACCGACGCCAAGCCGGGGGTGTCCAACCTGCTGACCATCCAGTCGGCGGTCACCGGCGCCGCGATCGACACGCTCGTGGAGGGTTATGCCGGACGGGGTTACGGGGATCTGAAGAAGGACACCGCCGAGGCGGTCGTCGAGTTCGTCAGCCCCATCAAGGCCCGCGTCGACGAATTGCTGGCCGATTCAGCCGAATTGGAGTCGGTGCTCACGGCGGGCGCGGAGCGCGCCGAGGACGTCGCCGGGAAAACCGTTCGGCGGGTCTACGATCGGTTAGGTTTCCTTCCGCAACGGGGATGAGTCGCACATGGGCGAGCCGGCCAAGCCAGGTGTCCTCGATCGGCTGCGGGCCCGGCACGGCTGGCTCGACCACGTCCTGCGCGCCTTTTTTCACTTCCGGAACTGCAACGGCAATCTGCTCGCGGCCGGCCTCACCTACTACACGCTGATCGCGCTAATTCCCTTGCTGATGGTCGGTTTCGCGCTGGGTAGCTTCGGATTGTCGCATCATCCCGAGCGATTGGACACAATCGACAACCACGTCCGGTCCTGGGTGTCCCCCGAGTTGGGGCAGCATCTGGTCAACTTGATCCATTCGGCGGTCGCGGCCCGCACGTCCGTCGGTGTGATCGGGTTGGTCGTCGCGGCCTGGCTGGGCCAGACGTGGATGTATCGCCTCCGGGAGGCGCTGGGCCGAATCTGGGATCACCCAATGGACTCCGTGGGTTTCGTGCGGACGATACTGTCCGATCTGGCCGCCGTGGTGGGCACGTTCGCGGTGATCGTGGTCAGCATGGGGCTGTCCGCACTGGGTCACCAGAAACCGTTGCGAGCGGCGTTGAAACTGCTTGGGCTGCCGGAACTCTCGGTGTTCCATTGGGTCTTTCGGGTCGTTTCGGTGTTGACGGCGTTCGTGGTGTCGTGGGTGGTGTTCAGCTGGGTGATCGTGCGATTGCCGCGCGAGTCGGTTGGCGTCGTCACGTCGATGGAGGCCGGCTTGATCGCGGCCGCCGGTTTCGAGTTGTTCAAGCTGTTGGGATCGCTCTACCTGAAATTCGTGCTGCGCAGCGCCGCCGGCGCCACCTTCGGCCCGGTGCTGGGTCTGTTGGCGTTCGCGTACGTCACCTGGCTCTTGGTGCTGTACAGCACCGCCTGGGCCGCGACGGCGCGGGACGGCCCACGGGCCCGGCAGGCAGGTGAAGTCCCCTCATGACCGAAGCTGCCAAGCCCGGAATTCTCGATCGGCTGCGGGCCCGGCACGGCTGGCTCGACCACGTCCTGCGCGCCTACCGGCGCTTCGACGACCGCAGCGGCGGATTCTTCGCCGCCGGCCTCACCTACTACACGATCTTCGCGTTATTTCCCTTGCTGATGGTCGGTTTCGCGGCCTTCGGGTTCGTGCTGGCGCGCCGGCCCGAGCTGCTGAAAACGATCGACGACCACATCCGGTCGCAGGTGACCGGTGCGCTGGGGGATCAGCTGCTGGACCTGATGAACTCGGCGATCGCCGCGCGGACGTCGGTGGGTGTCATCGGCCTGGCCACCGCGGTGTGGGCGGGGCTGGGCTGGATATCGCATCTGCGCCAGGCGTTGACGGAGATGTGGTGGGACGAGCGGATCGAGTCGCCGGGTTTCGTGCACAACAAGCTCTCCGACCTGTTGGCGATGCTGGGCACGTTCGCGGTGATCATGGCCACCGTCGGTCTGACCACGCTCGGTCATGACGCGCCGCTTGCCGCGCTGCTGAGATGGCTTGGCGTGCCGCAGCTTTCGGTATTCGACTGGCTCTTCTGGCTGTTGTCGATCGTGATCTCGACGGCCGTGTCCTGGCTGCTGTTCACCTGGATGATCGCGCGCCTGCCCCGCGAGAAGGTCAGCCTGAGCGCTTCGATGCGGGCCGCGCTGATGGCGGCGGTCGGGTTCGAGGTGTTCAAACAGGTGGGGTCGGTCTATCTGCGGGTGGTGCTGCGCAGCCCGGCGGGCGCCACCTTCGGCCCGGTGCTGGGTCTGATGGTGTTCGCCTACATCACCGCCTATCTCGTGCTCTTCTGCACGGCGTGGGCCGCGACGGCGTCCGATCACCCGCGCGCGCGTCACGTCCCCCCGCCGCCGCCGGCGATCATCGCGCCGCGCGTGCAGCCCGACGAGGGGATCGGCACGCGGCAGACGCTGACCGCGATGGCGATGGGAGCCCTTGGGGCGCTGACCCTTTCCCGTATCATCCGGCGGCTGCGCTAGCCGCCCACCCGCCATCGCCCGGCCACCATGACCGCGGCCACCCGCAGATCGCGGTCCAGCACAACGAGATTGGCGGCGTAGCCGGCGCGCAGGCTGCCCACCCCTCGCAGGCCGAGGGCGCGCGCGGGCGTCGCCGAGGTCGTCTGCGCGGCGGCGGCCAGTCCCGCTCCGGCGTGCACGTTGCGGAAGAGCTGGTCCATGGTGGCGGTGCTGCCCGCGATCGTCGGCGTGCCGCGCACCCGCGCCACTCCGGACGCGACGTCGACGTCCACCGCGCCGAGGCGAAACGCCCCGTCGCCGCGGCCGGCGGCGGAGATGGCGTCGGTGACGGCGGCGACCCGGTCCGGCCCGGCGTCCTCGACCACCGCCCGCACGACGGCCGGGTGCACGTGCACGCCATCGGCGATCAGCTCCACGGTGACCGCGGGATGGCGGAGCAGGGCGAGCGCCGGGCCGGGCTCGCGATGGTGCAGCGGCGGCATCGCGTTGAACAGGTGGGTGCCGACCGTGGCGCCCAGGCCGATGGCGCGTTCGGCCTGCTCGTAGGTGCAGTTCGTGTGCCCCAGTGCCACAACGACTCCGGCATCGAGGAAGCGCCGGATCGCGTCGTCGGCCCCGGGCAGCTCGGGGGCCAGGGTGACCATCCGGATCGCGCCGCCGCCGGCGCCCAGCAGGGCGTCGATCTCGGCCGGGTCCGGGTCGCGCATCCGGGCCGGGTCGTGCGCCCCGCACCGGGCCCGGCTCAGCCACGGCCCCTCCAGGTGGATGCCCGCGACGACGCCGTCGCGGGTGGCTTCGGCGAGCGCGCGCACCCCGGTCAGCAATTCCTCGGGCGAGGCGGTCACCAGGCTGGCGAGCGTCGTCGTGGTGCCGTGCCGCGCGTGAAAGTCCGCGGCCGCGCGGGCGCCGCCGTCGGTGTAGGACGACCCGCCGCCGCCGTGCACGTGCATGTCGACAAAACCGGGCACCACGATGCCGTCGGGAAAGTCGGCGTCGGGCGGGCGGGGCGGGGCGCCCGCGGCGCAGGCCCGGATCCGTCCGCCGTCCGTCTCGAGCCAGCCCGGCCCGCTGACAGTCCCGTCGAGCACCGCGGTGCCCGCGGCGATCACGACCATCGGCCGCCGTTCTCCCAGAAGTGCCGGATCTCCTCGAGCTGGCGCCCCTTGGTCTCCGGCGCGTACCGGTACACGACGACGAACGCGACCACCGCCAGCGCCGCGAACGCCGCGAAAGTCCCCGCGCCGCCGAGGGAATGCAGCAGGGTGAGGAACACGGCGGCGATGATCGCATTGGCCACCAGGTTGGAGGTGAGCATCGTGCTCGACCCGATGGACCGCAGCCGCGACGGGAAGCTCTCGCTGGCGTACACCCAGCCCAGCGAGCCGAACCCCATGGTGTAGCCGAAGATGAACAACACGATGCCGGCGAATCCGAGCACCGCGCCGCCGATGCCCCGTCCGAACACACCCATCAACACGACGTCGGCGGCGATCATCATGGCGATGCCGGACAGCAGCACCGGGCGCCGGCCGACCCGGTCGACGAGCAGCAGCGCGGCGCCCACGGCCGCCAGCCCGGCGACCTGGACCACGGCCGGCAGCGCCAGCAGCGCGAAGTTGCCGGTGAAGCCCATCGCCTCGAATATCCTTGGGCTGTAATAGATGATCGCGTTGATGCCGGTGATCTGGATCAAGAAGCCGAGCGTGACGACGAAGGCGGTGGCGCGCGCGTACGGCGGTCGCAGCATTTCCGACCAGCCGCCGCCCCCTTCGCTCAGGGCGTCACCGATCTCGGCGAGCTCCTCCTCGACCCGGGCTGTGGGCTCCACGCGCAGCAGCGCCCGCCGCGCCTCGTCGGGCCGGCCCTTGAGCACGTACCATCGCGCCGTGTCCGGCGCTCGAATCAGCAACGGCAGCAACAGCATTGCCGGCACCGTGGCCAGCCCCAGCATCCAGCGCCAGCTGTGGGTGCCGGCCAGCAGATAACCGGAGAGGTAGCCGACGATGAGCCCGCTGACGATGGCCAGCTGATAGGCCGTCAGCAGCGAGCCGCGCACCGCCGTCGGAGCCGATTCCGCGATGTAGACGGGCACGACCACCACCGCCACGCCCAGGGTCAACCCGAGCAGGAGCCGCGCCGTCAGCAGCATCGGGAATGACACCGACAGGGCGCCCAGCAACGCGAACCCCGCGTAGGCGGCCAGGAGCAGCACCACCGACTTCTGCCGCCCGATCGCGTTGGCGAGCTTGCCCGCGCCGAGCGCCCCGACGATCTGGCCGATGACCACCATCGTCGTCAGCAGTTCCTGCTGGCGGGTGGACAGCCCGAAGTCCTCGGTGACGTACAGCTGCGCCCCGGCGATGATGGACAGGTCGTAGCCGTAGATGACGCCGATGCTGGCGGCGGTCAGGCCAATGCGTGCACCGCTCAGCCGACCGGCTTCAGTCATCTGGGTGAGTGTAGTGACGCCCCGCGGCGAGGGCGTTGTCCCCCGATCGGGGGACACACAATTCCACCCCTGGTGTCCGATCGGCGGATGTATCCCACTCTTCACCGGACCTACATTCATTTGTTATGTCCGTCACGTTGTTGCCCACCGCCCCGGCGCAGAAAAGCCCGTTCGGCCGGCTGCTGTCCCAGGGCACGCTGTACACCGCCGGGATGCAACTGAGCAATTGCGCCGTCGTGCTGCCCGTGATCTGCGCGCACCAGGGCCTCAGCTGGGCGGCCGGGCTGATCTTTCCGGCGTACGGAATGGGCGCGCTGACGGGCAATTCGATCTCGCCGGCGGTCCTGGCACGGTCCGGGCGGGCGCGCCACCTGCTGCTGGCGGCGGTCGGGGCGACGGCGGCCTCGATGCTTCTGCTTGACGCCTTGATTCCCTGGACGGGCATGTTGACCGCCGCGGTGTTTCTGCTGACGTGCGTGGTCAGCGGGGTGGTCGTCGGGATCGGCACCGTCGGGTACCCTGACATGGTGTCCAACAAGCTGGCGGCGGCGCGGCGCGGCGAGCTGCTGCTGATCCAGGGGGCCATCGGTTCGGTGCTGGCCACCGGCGTCACGCTGTTGGTCGTGCCGATGCTGGCCCACGGCAACCAGATGGCGTATCGCCGCGACCTGCTGTGGCTGGGCGCCATCGGCCTGGCCGCGTCGGCCGTCGCGGCGCTTTTCGTCGGCCCGATGCGGTCCGCCTCGATCACCACCCGGATGTCCGTGCGGGACACCTACCGGCAGGGCTTCGCGGTGGCCCGGTCCCAGCCGTGGTTCCGCCGCTACGTGCTGACCTACCTGCTGTTCGCCCCCGTCAACCTGGGCACCTTCTTCTACACCCTGCGCGCCGCCCACCACCATGGCAGCCTGCAGGTGCTGATCGTCCTGTCCAGCATCAGCCTCGTTATCGGCTCGACGCTGTGGCGCAAGCTGTACCGCGTGTTCGGCGTGCGGGGCATGCTGCTGGGCAGCGCCCTGCTGAGCGTCGCCGCCGTCGTGCTGTGCATCGGGGCCGAGTCCAGCGGCCAGTGGACCCACGCGTGGGCGTACGGCACGGCGTTCTTCATGGCGACCGTGGCCGCCCAGGCCATCTTCCCCTCGGGCGTCTCGTGGATCAGCGTCCTCGCCGCCGAAGAGCACCGCGGGACGCTGATCGGCTTCGCCTCGACGGTGTTCAACATCGCGACCGCGGTGCTGGGGGCCGCGCTCGGCGCGATCGCCCAGATGCGCGGCACGGTGTGGCCGGACGTCTTCCTGCTGATACTGACCATCGCGGCCGCCATCGCGGCGCTGGGTGCGCCCGCGCCGGAGAAGCGGCGGGCGGTCGAGCTTCGGGTCGCCGGCCCGGACCGCTCGGCGGTGGCGCCGGCGCCCTGCCTGCAGGCGGCCTAGGGCCGCATCGGCTCCGGCGCTTTCTCGGGCGGCGGCGGCAGCAGCAGCGCGCGCACCAGCCGGCGGGGCCCGGAGGACCGCAGCATCCGGCTGGCCGGTCGGGGGCGCACGCGTTGCGGCCACCAGAACCACCGCCCGAGCAACGCGGCGATGGACGGCGTCATGAACGCGCGGACGATCAGCGTGTCGAACAGCAGGCCCAGGCCGATGGTGGTGCCGATCTGGCCGATGATCCGCAGATCGCTGAACAGGAACAGCGACATCGTGACCGCGAACACCAGCCCGGCGGCGGTCACCACCCCGCCGGTGCCGGCCATCGCGCGGATGATGCCGGTGTTCAGGCCGGCGCCGATCTCCTCTTTCAGCCGCGAAATCAGCAGCAGGTTGTAGTCCGATCCCACCGCCAGCAGCAGGATCAGCGACATCGCCAACACCAGCCAATACAGGTCGATGCCGAGAAGGTCCTGCCAGACAAGGACGGACAGGCCGAACGAGGAGCCCAGCGACAGCAGCACGGTCCCCACGATCACGGCGGCGGCGATCAGGCTCCGGGTGACGATCATCATGATGATCAAGATCAGGCTGATCGCCGCCACCCCGGCAATCAGCAGATCGTAGAAGGCGCCCTCCTGGATGTCCCGGTAGGTCGACGCCGTGCCGCCCATCGAGATCGCGGCGCCCTGCAGCGGTGTTCCCTTGATGGCCTCCTTGGCCGCCTGCTGAATCGGCTCAACGCGGGAAATCCCCTCGGGGGTCGACGGGTCGCCATCCAGGCCGATGATGAAGCGGGCCGCCTTGCCGTCCGGCGACACGAACATCTTCAGGCCCCGCTTGAAATCCGGGTTGTCGAACGCGGATTGGGGCAGATAGAACGAATCGTCGACGTTGGCGGCGTCGAAGACCCGGCCCATCGCGCCGGGGTCCTTGCTGTTCATCTCCTGCTCTTTGTAGAGCGAGACGAGTGTGCCGTGCCAGACCACCAGCATGTCCCGCATGATCGTCATCGTCGAAATCATCGGCAGCATCTGCGCGCGCATTTCGGGCAGCAGCTTGGTGAGCACATCCAGATCCTTGGCGAGGAATTGCAGCTTCTGGCTCAGCTGGTCGACGTTGTCGAACGTGTCGAATACCGACCTGATCGCCCAGCACACCGGGATGTCGAAACAGTGCCTCTCCCAATAGAAATAGCTGCCGATCGGTCGAAGGAAATCCGAGAGGTCCGCGAGGTGATCCCTGATCGTGTCGGTGGTGGCCGACATGTCATGGGTGAGGTGATCCATGTCGACGGTGTTGTCGACGATCTGGCCCATCAGTTCGTACATGTGCTTCATCGTTGCGATCGACACGTCCATGGCCTGCTGCTGCACCACCATGTCGTCCAATCGGTCCTTCATGAATCCCATGTTTTCGGCGTTCCCGACGCTCTGCATGCTGATGATGAATGGAATCGAGGTGTGCTTGAGCGACGTTCCCAGGGGCCGGGTAATCGATTTCACCTGCGCGATGCCGGGGCTGTGAAAAATGGTCTTCGCGATCTTGTCCAACACCAGCATGTCAACCGGCGTGCGCATGTCGTGATCGGTCTCGACCAACAGCACGTCCGGGTTCAGCAGGGCCTGCGAGAAGTGCCGGCCCGCGGCCCTGTCGCCGACCAGGGACGGCATGCTGGCCGGCATGAACCCGCGCAGATCGTAGGTGGTCCGGTAGCTCGGCAACGCCAGCAGGCCGATGAACGCCACCGCGCAGGTCGCCGCGAGAACGGGGCCGGGCCAACGAACGATGGCCGTGCCCACCCGGCGCCACCGCCGAGTGGCCATCCGCCGCTTGGGGTCGAAGAACGCGAAGAAGCTGGCGACGGTCAACACCGCCGGCCCGAGCGTCAGCGCGGCGAGGACCGCGACCAGCATGCCCACCGCGCACGGCGGGCCGAGCGACTTGAAGTACGGCAGCCGGGCGAAGCTGAGACAAGCCATGGCGCCGGCGATCGTCAGGCCGGAGCCCAGGATCACGTGGGCGGTCCCGTGAAACATGGCGAAGAAGGCGGATTCTCGATCCCTGCCCTCGTAGCGCGCCTCGTGGTAGCGGCCGAGCATGAAGATCGCGTAGTCGGTGCAGGCCGCGATGGCCAGCAGGGTGAGCAGGTTGGTGGCGAAGGTCGAAAGGCCGAAGACGTTGTGGGCAACCAGAAAACTGACCACTCCGCGAATGGCCCCCAGCTCGATCCCGACCATGAGCAGGACGAGGATCATGGTGACCACGGACCGGTAGATGAAGAGCAGCATGGCCGCGATCACCACCCCGGTGATCAGGGTGACCCTCATGATGCTTTTGTCGCCGGCCTCCGATTCGTCGGCGATCATCGCCGTCGCTCCGGTCACGTAGGCCTTGAGGCCGGGCGGCCGGGGCGTGGTGTCCACGATATGGCGCACGGCGTAAACCGAGTTGTACGCGGCGGTTTCGCTCTTGCCGGCGAGATACACCACGACGTAAGCGGCCTTGTCGTCGGGGCTTTGGGATCCCCCCGCGGTCAGCGGATCGCTCCAGAAGTCCTGGATGTGCGCCACGTGTTTGGTGTCGGCCGAAAGGCGTTGCAGCAGAGCGTTATAGAACCGGTGGGCGTCGTCGCCCAGGGGTTTGCTGTCTTCCAGCACGATGGTGGCCACGTTGTCGGATCCGGTTTCCCCGAACACCCGGCCGACGCGCTTGAGCGCCTGAATCGACGCGCCGCCCGCGGGGCTCATCGAAACCGAATGCGCTTTGCCGACCGCTTCCAGTTGGGGGATGGCGAGGTTGAGAATTGCGGTGAGCGCCAGCCATAACAGGACGATGGGCACCGCGAACCGGCGGATCAATTGTGGCATTAAAGGCGGACGGGAAGCGGGGGCCGTTTCGCTCATCCGGCGTTCACCTGGCAGAAGGTCAGGGCTTTCGGGCCCGTCTCGGATCTTTCGTCCTCGGTCTTTCCGTTCACCTTGATTCGGCACCCGATCTCGCTGCCGCTGCTTTGAGCCAATAGGTTGACCGTGACGGAAGTCAGCGTCGTCGTCAGCGTTTCCGACCAAGGCAGCGGAATGTTTTCCAGCCGTTGCACGCGCGCGTCGGGATCCAAATAGGCGATTCTCGCGGTGGGGGCGGGACCGAAGACTTCGTACGTCACGTGTTTCGGGTCGAACAACGGATCTTCGAGGTCGGCCTTGACCCTCACGGTCGGGTGTCCGTGGACGCCGAACATGCTGTGCAGGCGGTAAATACCGAACGCCGCGACACAAACGATGGTGATGACGGCCAGCAACAACCACATTCGCTTGACGACTCGGGTAACCGAAATCATTTTTACCCCCGTGCTTGGTCACCGGGTCGCAATAACAATTCGATGTTTTGTTGCGTTAGCGAGTTAGAGGCTACCGGCGACGCGCTAAATCATCGGGGCTTTCGGCTAATCGTTATGTGGCGCCGCCGGTCCGCAGCCGATCGCGCAGCAGCTCGATAACGCGCTCGGGGTCGTCGGGGCTGATGCACGGCCGCACCTGGCGCCCGAGCTCGAGCACCAGGAGCGTTTGCTTGCGGCCCCGCCGGACGTCCAGCGGGAACCAGTAGCGCGGGTCGCCCGCTCCCCAGATCCGGCCCTTGCCGCTGTTCCAGGTCATCTGCTCGGTCTTGACGCCCTGGATCTTGCTGTAGGGGATCCGCTTCGGGGTGGCCAATGGGAAGTAGTAGCGGCGGATAGTGATTCCGTCCTCGTCGAGCCGGAGGCCGGAGTCCTCATACAAGGCTTCGCTCATCCGCAAGACGGTGCCACAGCAAACTTCCGCGGTCAACGATGCTGATGTTGCGGCCGGCGGTTCATCGACCGCGCGACCATGATCAACGCGAACACGATGATGGCGCCGATGATCGCGACGCCGACCCGCACCGGCAACGCGTCGGCCGAGGGCAGCAGGTCGGCGGCCTGGGCGCCGTTGGCCTGCCGGTCGGCGGCGGTGTCGCGCTTGGCGGGCGCCAGCGAGGGGTCGGGCTCGATCAGGTTGCCGACCTGCGTGCCCCGCGGCGTGCCGAACCCGTAGTCCAGCAAGTGCGCCGCCTGCTCCCACGGGGCGATCGGCTGCCGCGTCCCGTGCAGCAGCACCGCCATCAGGCGGCGCCCATCGTGGTTGGCCGCGCCCACGAACGTCTGGCCGGCGTCGTCGGTGTAACCGGTCTTGCCGCCCAGTGCGCCCGGGTACTTGTAGAGCAGCTGGTTGTCGTTCTCGAGTTCGTAACCGGGGTGGTCGCCGTGGCCGGGGAAGTCGAACGTGCGCGTCGCGACGATGTCGGCGAAAGTCGGGTTCTGCCAGGCGTATCGGTAGAACAGGCCGATGTCGTAGGCCGAGGTGCTCATGCCGGGGCCGTCCAGCCCGGACGGCGTCGCCACCCGGGTGTCCTTGCCGCCGAGCTTGGCGGCCAGCACGTTGATCTTCTCCACCGCTTGCTGCATGCCGCCGAGTTGCATGGCCAGCGCGTGCGCGGCGTCGTTGCCCGAGTGCATCAGCAGGCCGTGCAGCAGCTGGTTGACCGTGAACACCCCGCCCTCTTCCACGCCCACCTTGGTGCCCTCGGCGGCCGCGTCGTCGGCGGTGCCGGGGACCGCCTTGTTCAGGTTGAGCGCGTTGATGGACGCCATGGCGACCAGCACCTTGATGATGCTGGCGGGGCGGTGCCGGCCGTGCGGGTCCTTGGCCGCGATCACCGCGCCGCTGTCCAGGTCCGCCACCAGCCACGCGTCGGCGGAGACGTCGGTGGGCAGCGGCGGCGTGTCCGGGGCGGTGACGATCCCGCAGCTGGCCAGCGCCTCGCCGCCGACCGGCTTGGGCGGCACCGCCAGCGGGATCGGCGGGTCGCCGGCTTGGGGAACCTCCGACGAATCGACCGCCGGTGGGGTGTTCACCTTGAAGGGGCAGCTCGGCGGCGCGGCGTTGGGCTCGGCGCTCGCCGTGGGCAGCGCGACCGGCGCGGCCGTCAGGAAAACCGCCGCTGCCAGGCACGATACGGAACGTAAGAGGCTCATTATCTGTGCAGACTAGGCGATCGCGGCCCCGATTCCGGTGAGCCGCGCTGTGACTGGTGGGGCACAAGTTGCGAGTGGCCCGCCGCGCGACGGCCGCGTCCACCCCCTACACTGGCGGCTATTCCAAACGGTGGGTTGTGGTCTCGGCTGCGGGGTTCCGGCGATGGCGCCGGCGCACCCGGCCCCCGGCCGCTGAAAAACCTGATCAAGCAGGTCGAGAAGGCGACGCAGGTGCGCCGCTCCGGGCTCGACCAGGTGCTGACCGAGTTGAAGGCGCATCGTGACACCACCTCGGATGCCGACCTGCGTTCCGCGCTCGCCTGGCTGTGCAACGCGGTCGCGCGATTCCAGAACGAGCCGACCACCCCCCGGTCCCGGGAGCTGGCGCTGGCCGCCTACGAGGTGAATCGGATCCTCGCGGCCGGCTGACCCGCCGCCCGTTCCCCCGATCGGGGGACGCGCAATTCGTCCGGTCCCGTCCGATCGGAGGATAGTTCTGCCTGCTCAGCGCGCATAACGTCCTCGTCATGGCCGTAGTACCGGACGGGGTCGCAGCCCAGACGAACCCGTTCCCGCGCATGCCCTCCCAGGGCGCGTTCTACACCGCCGGAATGCAGTTCAGCAACGGCGCGGTGGTGCTGCCGTTCATCTGCGCGCATCTGGGCCTGACCTGGCTGGCCGCGCTGCTGTTTCCGGCGTACGGCCTCGGATCCATCGTGGGCAATTCGGTGTCGCCCGCGGTCCTGCGGCGAGTGGGCCAGATGCGGCACCTGATGCTGGCGGCGATGGCGGCCGGCGCGGCCGCGCTCATCTTGTGCGACTCGGTGATCGCCTGGAACGGCGTGCTCGCAGCGGCGATATTCCTGCTGACGAGCGCCGGCGGGGGCGTCCTGGTCGCGGTCTCCAACGTCGCCTACCCGGACATGGCCTCCGGCAAGCTGTCCGCGCTGAAGCTGCTCACGGTCCAGGGGACCATCGCGTCGGTGGTGGCCACGGTCGCCGCGCTGCTGGTGGTGCCCGGGCTGGCCACCGGCGACAAGGCGACGCTGCACCGCGACCTGCTGTGCCTGGGCGCGTTCGGCCTGGCCGCCTCCGGCTTCGCCGCACTGTTCGTCGGCCCGGTACGGTCCGCCTCGACCGCCCCGAGGACGTCCGTGCGCGACACCTACCGGCAGGGCATCGAGGTCGCCCGCACCCAGCCGTGGTTTCGCCGGTACGTGGTCACCTTCCTGCTGTTCGCTCCGGTGACGCTGGGCACCACCTTCTATGCGCTGCGCACCGCGCAACAGAGCGGCAATCTGCGGGTGCTGGTGTTCCTGTCCACCACCGGCATGGTCATCGGTTCCGCGCTGTGGCACAAGGTTCACCAGCTGTTCGGGGTGCGCGGCATGATGCTGGGCAGCGCCCTGCTCAGCGCCACCGCAGGCGCGCTGTCCATCGCGGCCCAATCGTGCGGCCAGTGGACCCACATGTGGGCCTACGGCACGGCCTTCTTCTTGGCGACGGTCGCCGCCCTGGCCGTCTTCGCCGCGGCGATTTCGTGGATCAGCGTGGTGGCCGCCGAACCCCACCGCGGAACGCTCATCGCATTTTGCTCGACGCTGCTCGCCCTCGAAACCACGGCGTTGGGGGGCGCTTTCGGCGGCATCGCGCAGAACCGCTCCGCGATCTGGCCGCTGGCCGTCGTCGTGGTCCTGGCCGTCGCCGCCGCCGTTGCGGCGCTGGGCGCGCCCGCGTCGCAGCCACGGAGTGCGGCGGTGCCCGCCTAGCGCGGGTCCGCCCGCGGCGACCGCTCGACGGGCGTGAGCAGCAGGGCGCGCACCAACCGGCGGGCCGCGTACGGCCGCAGCATCTGACTGGCCGGGCGCGGGCGCACCGGTTGCGGCCACCAGAACCAGCGCCCGAGCACCGCGGCGATCGACGGCGTCATCAACGAGCGCACGATCAGCGTGTCGAACAGCAGGCCCAGGCCGATGGTGGTCCCGATCTGACCGATGATCCGCAGATCGCTGAACACGAAGAGGGACATCGTCACGGCGAACACCATGCCCGCGGCGGTGACCACCCCGCCGGTGCCGGCCATCGCGCGGATGATCCCGGTGTTCAGCCCGGCGTAGATCTCCTCCTTGAGCCGGGAGATCAGCAACAGGTTGTAGTCCGATCCGACCGCCAGCAGCAGCATCACCGACATCGCCAACACCAGCCAGTACAGGTCGATGCCGAGAATGTCCTGCCAGACGAGGACGGACAGGCCGAACGACGAGCCCAGGGACAGCAGCACCGTCCCGACGATGACGGCGGCGGCGACGATGCTTCGGGTGACGATCATCATGATGATCAAGATCAGGCTGATCGCGGCGACGACGGCGATCAGCAGGTCGTAGAGGGCGCCCTCTTGCAGGTCCTTAAACGTCGCCGCGACGCCGCCCATCGAGATCACGGCGCCCTGCAGCGGCGTGCCCTTGATGGCCTCCTTGGCCGCCTGCTGAATCGGCTCGACGCGGGAAATGCCCTCGGGCGTAGCGGGATCCCCGTCCAGCGAGATGATGAAGCGGGCCGCCTTGCCGTCCGGCGACACGAACAACTTCAGCACCCGCTTGAAACCCGGTGCGTCAAAGGCCGATTGGGGCAGATAGAACGACTCGTCGACGTTGGCGGCGTCGAAGACCCGGCCCATCGCGCCGGGGTCTTTGCTGTTCATCTCCTGTTCCTTGTTGAAGGACGCGAGGGTGCCGTGCCAAACCACCAACACGTCTCGCATGATGGTCATCGTCGACAGCATCGGCAGCATCTGCGCGCGCATCTGCGGCAACAGCCTGATCAGGACGTCCATGTCCTTGGCGAGGAATTGCAGCTTCTCGCTCAGCTGGTCCACGTTGTCGAACGTGTCGAATATCGCTCGCAACGCCCAGCAGACCGGGATGTCGAAACAGTGCCTCTCCCAATAGAAGTAGCTTCCGATCGGCCGAAGGAAATCGGAGAGGTCCGCGAAGTGATCCCTGATCGTGTCGGTGATGGCCGACATGTCGTGGGTGAGGTGATCCATATCCGTGGTGTCGTCGATCATCTCGCCCATGAGTTGATACATGCGCTGCATCGCCGCGATCGATGCGTCCATGGCCTGCTCCTGCACCACCATGTCCTCCAGCCGGCCGTTCATGAACTGCGTGTTCTCGTCGTTCACCACGTTCTGCATGCTGAGGATGTACGGGATCGAGGTGTGCTTGATGGGGGTCCCCAGCGGCCGGGTTATCGATTTCACTTGTGCGACACCGGGGCTGTGAAAGATGGCCTTTGCGACCTTGTCCAGCACCAGCATGTCGACCGGGTCGCGCATGTCGTGATCGGTCTCGATCAACAGCACCTCGGGATTCAGCCGGGCCTGCGAGAAGTGCCGGCCCGCGGCCCGGTCCCCGACCAGCGACGGCATGTCCGGCGACATGAATCCGCGCAGATCGTACGTCGTCTTGTAGTTCGGTAGGGCCAGCAGGCCGACGGACGCCACCGCGCACGTGGCGGCGAGCACCGGGCCGGGCCAGCGGACGATCGCGGTGCCCACCCGCCGCCACCACCGAGTGTTCGGCTGGCGCTTGGGATCCAGCAGCTTGAAGAAGCCGGCCACACTCAGCACCGCCGGGCCGAGCGTGAGCGCGGCCAGCACGGCCACCAACATGCCGACGGCACAAGGGGCCCCGAGCGTTTTGAAATACGGGAGTCGGGCCAGGCTCAGGCAGTACATGGCGCCGGCGATCGTCAGGCCCGAGCCCAGAATCACGTGGGCGGTGCCGTGAAACATGGTGTAGAAGGCCGTCTTTCGGTCTTCGCCGAGGTGACGCGCCTCGTGGTAGCGGCCGAGCATGAAGATCGCGTAGTCCGTGCTGGCGGCGATGGCCAGCAGGGTCAACAGGTTCGTCGCGAAGGTCGTCAGGCTGACGACGTTGTGGGAGGCCAGAAACGCGACGACCCCGCGGATCGCCCCCAGCTCGACGCCGACCATGGCCAGGACGAAAACCATGGTGACTACGGATCGGTAGATGAACAGCAACATCGCCGCGATCACCAGGGTGGTGATCAGGGTGACCTTGGCGACGCTCTTGTCGCCGGCCTCGGTCTGGTCGGCGATCAGCGCGTACGGGCCGGTGACGTACGCCCTGACCCCGCGGGGCGCCGGTGTGCCGTTCACGATGCGCCGGACCGCGTGGACCGAGTTGTACGCCTGGGTTTCGTTGTTGCCGACGAGGTACACGACGCTGTACGCGGCCTTGCCGTCCGCGCTTTGGGATCCCGCCGCGGTCAGCGGATCGCTCCAGAAATCCTGAATGTGCGCGACGTGCGAGGTGTCCGCCGACAGCTTGCGTATCAGCTCGCCGTAGAACCGGTGCGCGTCGCTACCGAGGGGCTTGTCGCCTTCCAGCACGATCGTCACCGCGGTGTTGGAGTCGAACTCGCCGAACACCTGGCCGATGTGCTTGATCGCCTGAACCGCGGCCGCGTCCTTCGGGCTCAGCGACACCGAGTGGGTTTTGCCGACCGCCTCCAACTGCGGGACGGCGATATTGAGGATCGCGGTGAGCCCCAGCCACAACAGCACGATCGGCACCGCGAGACGGGCGATCGTCCGCGGCAGCAACGGCGCTTTGCCAGCCGGTCTGGCCCCCGGTCCGTTCTTCACCCTGCCGCGGCTCCTTTAAGAGGTTCGGCCAAGAGCGCCCATCGCGGCGAACGTACACCTCCGGCGGCCGGCGGCGACTTGTATTTCCGCTAATCGTTATGTTTGCCCGCGCTCGGAAAAGGCGGCTACACCTTGCCGAGCACGTCGCGCAGGATCGATTCGATGGTGTCGAATTCGTCCTGACCGCTGATCAGTGGCGGCGCCACCTGCACGACCGGATCGCCGCGGTCGTCGGCGCGGCAGTACAGGCCCGCCTCGAAAAGCGCGGGGGACACGAAGCCGTGCAGCACCCGTTCGCATTCCGCGGCGCTGAAC
>NZ_LATC01000077.1:0-23497 GCF_001414075.1 Mycobacterium sp. UM_11
CAGATGTGTATAAGAGACAGGGTATGTAGCGGGCGATGTCGTGGTCGGCGCACACCACGTCGTTTTCCAGCGACTCCATCAGCGACACGGCCAGCTGGCGGGGCAGGGGAGTGAGCAGGTCCACCCAGGGCGCCGACAGCCGCGGGGTCAGCAACGGCACCGGCACCGCGGGGCGCCTGGGCAACCCCGCGATCACGGCGTACTTGCGGATCATTTCGGTGTAGGTGAAGCGGTCGGGGCCGCCGATGTCGAATGGCCGGTTGACCTCGGCGGGCAGTTCCGCCGCGCGCACCAGGTAGTAGAGCACGTCGTGGACGGCGATGGGTTGGACGCGGGTGCGCAACCAGCGCGGCGCGACGATGACCGGCAGCCGCTCGGTGAGGTACCGCAGCATCTCGAAGCTCGCCGATCCCGCCCCGATGACGGCGGCGGCGCGCAATTCGACGGCGGGCACACCCGAAGCCAGGAACAGCTTGCCCACCTGCGCGCGAGACGCCAGATGATCGGACAGCTCCTGCCCGTCGGGCGTGATGCCCCCGACATAGACGATGCGCGACACGCCCGCCTGGGCCGCGCACTCGGCGACGTTGCGGGCGGCGCGCTCGTCGAAGTCGACGAAGTCGGGTCGCATCAGCGAATGCACCAGGTAGTACAGGACTTGGCGCCCCTCGAGTGCCCGCCGCACCGCGCCCGCATCGATGACGTCGCCCTGCACGACCTCCACCCGATCGAGCCAGGAAACCCCGTCGAGCTTCGCGGGGTCCCTCGCCAGAACGCGCACGCTGTGCCCGTTTTCGAGCAACCGGGGGATGAGCCGCGTGCCCAGGTATCCCGTGGCGCCGAACACGACGCAATGCATCAATTCACTCCTTCGCCGAGTGGTCGGTGGGGGCGGCGGTGTGGGCCGGGTGGTCGTGCGTGCGCCGACTCTCCTTCAGCTGCGCTTCGTAGAGGTGTCGGCGGCCGCCGGTGAGCCGGCTACGCACCAGGTGCTCGACTTCTTGGAAGCACCGGTAGTAGCCGTCGTCGTAGTCGTCGACGACCTGAAACGTCCACCGGCCCGGTAACACGTTGCGCCCGATCAATTCGTGGCTGATGTGTTGCGCCAGATCGGAGTGTCCGAGGTCGCGCAGCTGCGCGACCGCTTCGTCGAGTTGCAGGTCGGCGCGCCCGGTCAGCTGGTGGAACGAGTAAAGGTGTCCCCGGGCGCGCTCGACGGTCTCCAGAGCCTCGGTGAGCTTGCCCACCGCCCGCGCGACGGCTTCGCTTGCACCGTTGTCGCCCATGGTTCCTCCCCAATCCGTGGCTGTCGCATTCCCGCTGAAACGAGGCCCGAATCCCCCGCAATGGGCCCATTAAGTTAATTAACTTAATATTTAAGTTACTGGCAAATCCGCGTTTGCGCCAGGGGCGGTCCCTCGTGAGCGCTTGTCAAGCAAGGGCTTTGCTTTGCGCGGGCGAGGGGATCAAAGCGGACGCAGCTGCTTCTTGGCGGCCCTGCGCAGCTGGATCATCCGGGCGGCGCCGACTAGCACCGTCGTGGTCGCGCCCGCGACCGCCGACAACAGGTAGCCCACACCCACCGGCAGGTTCCAATGGAAACCGAGGAAGTGCACCGTTACCGATTCGGTGTTCTGCGCGACGAAAACGAGCAGAACGATGAGGATCAACAGGCCGACGACAAGCGCCCACCACGCCGCCGCTAGTCGGGTGAAGGATCGAGATGACGGCTTGGGGGAAACGCTCGACTCAGTGCTCATGCTGGTGACTAGCCCCCAGCGCCGGCTGTCAAACCCGTTTAATCGGCCCATGGTGGGGTATGTGGCCTGCGATGACTATGAGAGAGATGCCCCAGCGCGTCTGGCGCGGCCGGCGCAAAGTCGTGCGCCTACAGCGGGATTTGTGGCTCGCGCAGATCGCCCTGTGGCCGGCCTTGGTTCTGTCGGCCATTGCGCTGTCGGTGGGCACGTGGGCGTTGTGGCGCCGCAAGTCCCGGGCGCCGCAACCCGATGCGGCGGCCCCGCCGACGGAGTCAGGTCAGGCGAGCCCGGCGCGGACCTGGTAGCGGCGTTCGGCATAGGCGAGATCGTCGCGCCACAGTCTGCTTGCGGTGAGGCGCATCAGCGGCGTGATCAGCGGGGCGACGCGTGACGCACGCCGGAAGCCGGGGCGGTCCGAATGGGCGATGGTCGCCTCCAGGACGGCGGTCCGGGGATGTCCGTCGGGTCCCGAACCCATTGGCGTGGCATGTGTCTCGACGGTGCTTCCGCTTCCCTCGCCGTCCACGATGCGCATCACGATGGTGCGTGCCTCCGGGCAGCTGAACTCCGCGATGACGGGGACGCCCAGGCGGCCCATCCGGAACGTCACCGCCACCAGGAAGCGATCGGCGTGTTCGGTTGGCGTGGTGAGCACTTCGAGACGCGTGAACGAGTACGGGTGGAACCAGGCGCCATGCCACGGGTCGAGCCGGTTGGCGATGATGTCGTCGGGCTCGCACACCCCAGCCATGCGGGCAACGGCGGCCAGCGTCTCGCCGGCCGGCCGGGCCGGGATCACGGGCTCCGGCAACGGGGCCTCCCCGCCGGCTTTGTCGAGTCGCACCCAGACCAGGGTCCCGTCGTCGTGGCCTGGCAGTGGGCTCCAACCGAATTCGCGGCCGTGGCCATCCAAAGCCAGCCCATGCCATCGGCAGATCAGGGTGCCGTCGTGCACTGTCCCGGTGGCCAGATCGGCCCCCAGGTGCGGGCAACTGCGGGGGCCCACACAGAGCCGGTGGTCGCCGTCGCGCCAGGCGACGATCTCGACCCCGGCCACCCGCGCGCCGAACGGCCGCCCCGGCCGCACGTCGGCACTGCCGGCGAACGCGAACCAGTTTCCGGTGGGCCGTTGCCGGGCCCGTTCCAGCGCGCCCTCGATGATCGCGGGTTGCGCCTCCCGGTAGGTTGGGCGTTGCTCGGCCCACGGCGCGCGCGGGATCACCTGCAGGGGCCAGTCTTTGGGCCACGCGGCGGGCCGCAGCTGCTGTAGCTGTTCGCGAATATTCATCGTCGGGCGGCTCCTTCCCGGGTGGCGAGCCATCGCAGCAGGGGTGATCGGCCACGGGTGGGTACGGTGACCAACGGGTGCCCGGCCAGCCCCCATCCTCCCAGCAAATGGTTGGCGGCGCACCAACCCGTGGTGGCGGCGCGCTCCATGAGCGCCACCGGCAGGTCGATGCGGACGGCGTCGCCGGCCAACAACAGCCCGGGTTGCGGCGTTACCACCGCGGGACGGGCCGAATAGGACCCGGGGGCGAACAGCGGGCAATCGCTGCGGTGCAGCAGCCGTTCGCAAACGATCTGCGCCGCAGCGGTTTCCGGGTACACCTTGTGCAGCTGGCGCAGCGCCGCCGCGCGCGACGGCGCGGCATCGAGGGCGTAGGAGTGCAGTTCGACCACCGATCCACGATGCGCGCGCGCCCACTCGGCGGCTTCGCGCTCGTAACGCTCGAGCACGCTGATGTTGTCCAGCGGCTCGTGACCGGCGGTGCCCAGGAACGCCGGTCGCCGGTCCGCGACCGGGCGATCGAGCCACAACCGATGCACGGCGAACGGCGGCGCCGTGCGCAGCCGCGCGACCTGGGCGCGCCAGTCATCGGTCCCCAGCCCCGTCGATGCACCGACGACGCGCTGCAGGCCGGCCACGTCGGTGGCCAGCACCACGGCGTCGGCCTCCACGTCGTCACCCGAATCGGTCTGCACCCGGAAGGATCCCGCCGTCTCGATGTCGATGCGCGACGCGCCGGTCCCGAGCCGGAAGCGCACGCCCCGAGCCTCGAGGTAGCGCCGCAGCGGCTGCCACAGGGCGCTGTCGTAGTTCGACGTGGGCACGTCGAAGATCAGGCCCTCGGAGGAGCCCAGGAAGTAAATGTGAAACATCGTCGCCAACTCGGCCGCCGAAAGCTTCGACGGGTCGGCGAAGAAGCTGCGCGAGAACACCTCGAACGCCAGATGCCTTGCGGCCTCGGGGAATCGGATGCTCTTCAAGAACGTTGCCGCGTCGAAGTGGTCCAGGCGCTCGTAGATGTCCGGAACCGACACCGCGGCCAGCGGCGCGGCAGCCCGGGCGTCGATCGCCAGGAAGTCGCGAAGCCGGAAGGTGGGGCTGCGCGCGGCGAAGGCCAACGCGTTCCACGGCGGGGTGCGCGGCAGCCCCCGGAAGGTGTCGCGCCGGCCGGCGCCGTCGATCAGGGGGTAGTCGTCGACGGCGGTGAGCATCCGCAGCTGCGGATCGATGCGCCCGAGCAGGGCACGCAGGTTGTAGTACTGGCGGAAGAACGCGTGGAAGCCGCGGTTCATCGCCAGCGCGGCGCCATCCTGGTGCTCGGTCCAGCCGCCCACCCGGCCGCCGAGGTAGGCCTCCCGCTCGATCACCTCGACGGCGACGCCGCGTTCGGCCAGGCCGGTGGCGGCGGTCAGCCCCGCGATGCCGCCTCCCACGACGACCACCCGGGGTCGTGATGCCAGCGCGCCGGCGTCGGGCAATCCGGTTGGCGCCGGCCGTGTCTCGCGCCGGCGGTCGGTGACGTTCATAGCGGGGCGTCCGCCAGGAACGTGTGCACGATGTTGGCCTCCCAGCCGGGCATCGTTTCGCTGTGCACCGCGGTGAAGCCCGCATCGGCGAGGCGCTCGCGGAATCGCGCCGCGCCGTCGAACCGCAGCACGCTGCGCCACAGGTAGCGGTACAACGTCGCGTCCCCGGTGCGCCACCACCCGGCGGGAATGATGATGCCCCAGCACACGGCGTGCCAGATGCGGGTGGCGACCGGCGAATCGCGCACCGAGTACTCGTGCACCGCCAGGGTGGCGCCGGGCCGCAGCAGCGCCCGAAGCTTCCGCAATTGACCGTCCCGGTCGGCGAGGTTGCGGATCAGGTACGCGGCCAGGATGCCATCGAATGGCCCGCGGATGCCGTGCTCCGCCAGCTGCTCGACGGGGGTGTGCACGAACCGCACCGACGGTGGCCAGTCCTTCGCGGCCGCGGCATCGAGCATGCCCCGCGACGCGTCGACGGCCACGATCTCGGCCTCGGGGGCGACGGCCAGCAGCGCTGCCGTCGACGCGCCGGTGCCGCACCCGGCGTCGAGCAACCGTAAGCCCCTGCCGCGGTCCGGGATTCGCAGGCGGCGCGCGGACAGCAGCAGGTGTTCGTGGTAGCCGGGGCTGGAGCCCACCAGCCGGTCGTATGCCGTCGCCCCCGCGTCGAAGGCGGCCGACAATTCACCGGGGGTGGGCCGGGCTTCACCGACGCGCACGTTGGCGTTCCCAGAGCAGTAGCACCGCGGTGGCCAGCGCGAAGCCGAACAAGAAGTCCTCGACCGGGATGTCGAACGGGAAGCGCAGGCCGGTGATCTGGTGAGGGTTGTAGCGGACGATCGGGGAGCTGAGCTTGGTCAGCCAGCCATCGACCGGAATCTGGAATCCGAGAATTATCAGCATCGACAGCCAGTAGGCCGGTCGCCGGAAGAGGCCGGTGCGCAGGACCGCCAATTCCCATGCGCAGACTGCCAATACGGCCGCGACGGCCGGCACCGTGTAGCCCAGGCCGGTCATCGGCGGTGGACCCGGTCCAGGATGGTGCTCACGGCGTTGTAGGTCAGCAGCGCGCAAATCGGGATGACGACGAAGAACAGCACCTCTTCGATCGGCACCCGGAACGGGATGTTCACGCCGGTGATGTAGGCGGCGTCGTACGTCCATACGTGTGCGGCGATGGCGATCTCGTCCCAGAGCAGGAACACCGCGGTCACCGGCGCGACCGCCTTCGCGAGCCGCCGCCACTGCCGGTAGATGCCGGGACCGAACATCTCCAGGGGCGCGGTGATCGCCAGGCATGCCGCCAGAACCAGCAGATATTGCCAGCGATCGGTCATGCGGCCCCCGGGGCATCCGAAACACCGGGCGAACTGTTGCGCGCCCGCCACGACCGTATCAGCCCCACACCGGCCACCTGGAGTCGTCGGGCCCGGCCGACCGTGGCCCGGTGGGCGAACACCGCGAAGTCGCTTTTCTCGATGCGGTCCAGGATTTCGGAGTACAACGCCGCCGCGGTGGCCACGCAGGGTTGTGAGCGCGGGCTGAGCATGGCGATCCCGTTGGCGGCGAAACGGTATGTGTCCCGGGCGATCTCGTGCTGGGCCGCCAGCGCCTCGCGGACCCGTGGGTCGGTACGGCGGTGCTGGTGACACCAGGTCAGCAGCTCGCGATCGACTCCGTGGGCGGCGAGTTCGTCGGCCGGCAGGTAGACCCGCTGCCGCAGCAGGTCTTCGTCGACATCGCGCAGGAAGTTGGTGAGCTGGAACGCCCGGCCCAGCGCCGCGGCATAAGGCGCGGCCTCCTCGACCGACGTGACGGTGCCGAGGACCGGAAGTACCTGCAGCCCAATGGCTTCGGCGGACCCGCGCATGTAGAGGTTGAGCGCCCCGCGGTCGGGATAGTCGGTGATGGTGAGGTCCATCCGCATCGACGCCAGGAAGTCGTCGAACAACTCGGTCGCGATCCGGTACCGGCGCGCGGTGTGGGTGACCGCGGCGAGCACGGGATCGTCGAGATGGTCTCCGCCGGCGAAGAACTTCTCGGCCAGCTGCTGCAGGCGCATGCCGCGAACGTCGGTGCTCAGCTGCGGGTTCAGGTCGTCGAGGATGTCGTCGGCGTAGCGCGCAAACCCGTAGAGGGCGTGCACCGCCGGTCGTTGGTCGGGCGCCAGCAGGCGGGTGGCCAGAAAGAAGGTGCGGCCGTGTGCGGCATTGAGTTCCCGGCAGCGCCGGTACCCGTCGCGCAGCCGCGGATCGTCGATTCCGGCCGCGTCCAACTCGCTGCGGATCATGTCAGCCCGGCTTTCAGGTCGTGGTGCGTCGTCGTGGCCCGGCCGGCATTGGGGCCGGTGATGCGGTCGGCGGCCAGCCGGCCCGAGATCAGCGTGGTGGGCACGCCGACGCCGGGCACCGTTGACGACCCGGCGAGCACGGCGTTCTCGACGCCGCGGACCATGTTGGCCGGCCGGAATGGACCCGTCTGCCCGAAGGTGTGCGCCAGCGCGAACGGGCTGCCCGCGGCCATGCCCTGGCGCGCCCAGTCGGCCGGCGTGACGACGTCCAAAACCGTTGCGTCGTCGGCCAACCCGGGCAGCAGCCGGGCGGAGACATGCTCGATGAGGGTGTCGACGTACGGGGTGCCGACAGCGCCCCAGTCGATGGCGCCGCGATCGAGATTCGGCGCCGGGGCCAGTACGTAAAGCAGGTCGCGTCCGTCCGGGGCGAGCGTCGGGTCGCTCGCCGTGGGACGGGTGACCAACAGCGACGGATCCCGCATCGGCCGTCCATCGCGAATGATGTCGGTGAAGGTCTGATCCCAGGATTCACCGAACAGGATCGTATGGTGCGCCGCCCCGGACGCCGCGCGGCGGCAGCCCAGGTGGGCAACCACCGCCGACGGTGCCGCCCGCAGCCGCACGGGTCGGCGCGGTGTGCGTCCCAACAGTTCGTAGGTCTTCGGCAACTCGGTGGTCAGGACCACCGCGTCGCAGGCGATGGGATCCGTGCGATCCGTCCGCACGGCCGTCACCCGCCCGGCGGTGCGGTCGAGCCCGGTAACCGTGGCGCCGTAGCGGAATTCGACCCCGGCGTCGGCCGCCGCCGCGGCCAACGCGTCGGGCAGCGCGCGGACGCCGCCGCGCGGAAAGAACACCCCCGCGACGGTGTCCATGTAGGCGATGACCGCGTAGACGGCCAGGGCGTTTCGCGGCGCCACGCCCGCGTACAGCGACTGGAAGGTGAACACCCGCTGCAGCCGGGCGTCGCTGAGGTGGCGCTTGACCACGCGATCCCACTTGCGGAAACCGCCGATCGCGACCAGCCGTGCCAACTGCGGTGTGAGCAACGACAACGGGGAATCGAAATTGGCGGCGATGAACCCGTCGAACTCGATCCGGTACAACCGTTTGAGCCATTCGCGCAGTCGCCGGTAGCCCGCTGCCTCGCCGACGCCGGCGAACTCTTCGATGGCGGTCGTCATCCGCTCCGGATCGGTGTGCACGTCGAGCGCGCTGCCGTCGGCGAACACCGCCCGGTAGGCCGGATCGAGCGGCAGCAGCTCCAACCGGCCGGACAAGCTTTGACCCACCGCCGCCAAAGTGTCGTCGATGATGTCCGGCATCGTCAGGACGGTGGGCCCGGTGTCGATGCGGTAGCCGTCGATGTCGAGCCGCCCGGCGCGCCCGCCGGGCCAGGGCTCGCGCTCGACCACGGTGACCGTGCGGCCCCGGCCGGCCAGGTGCAATGCGGCGGACAGTCCCGCCAGGCCGGCGCCGACCACCACCACGTGCTCGCTGCGTCCTTCGATGGTCCGCATCTTTACCATGCTCCCAAATTCATCGCGCTCATTCGGCACGATCCGTACAGGCGGTCGCCATGTGGTCCAGCGCGGCCCGGACCGGCTCGTCGATCGAGGTGTCGCCGAGGTGTTCGCGGGCGGCCGCGACCCGGTCGCTGATCATCTCCTCGATCAGGTTCAGGGCCCCGGTCCCGACGATCAACGCTTTCCATCGGTCGAGCGCGTCGTCGCCAAGGATGTGGCCGTTCATCAGTTCGGTCAATTCGGCGCGGGTCGGCGGATCGGCCAGCTGGTGAGCGGTCACCACGACGCTGGTTGCCTTGCGCTCCAACAGATCTCCGGCACAGGGCTTCCCGGTGGTCGAGGGCGAGCCGAAGACGCCCAGCACGTCGTCGCGCAGCTGGAACGCCTCTCCGACGGCGGTGCCGTACCGGCCGAGCTGGGTCAGCGTCCGGTCGTCGCAATCGGACATCGTCGCGCCGATCTCCAGCGGCCGCCGCACGGTGTAGTTGCCCGACTTTCGGCGCGCCACATCCAGCACGGCCTCCAGCGTCGGCATGTGCCGAACGTCGCTCGTCAGGTCGGCGAACTGGCCCACCGCCAACTCGGTGCGCATCGTGTCGTACCGGGGCCACGCCCGGCGCAAACCCCGGGCGTCGACGCCGCTCTCGCGCAGCATCTGCTCGGACCAGATGAGGCAGAGGTCGCCCAGCAGGATGGCGGCCGATTCGCCGAACCGCCGTGACGAGCCCGATAGCCCGCGCTCGCGATGCCATTGGGCGAATTGCCGGTGCGCCGCGGGGCGGCCCCGGCGTTCGGCCGAACCGTCCATGACGTCGTCTTGCAGCAGCGCAAAGACGTGCAGCAACTCGAAACTGGCGGCGGCGCGCAACGCCGCGGCACCGGGCGCGGCGCCGCAGAGCCATCCCAGGTACACGAAGGTCGACCGCAGGCACTTGCCGCCCGAGGTGAAGTCGAGCAGGATTTCGCCGGCGGCGTCGACGCGGGTGTCGCCCAGCTCGAATCGCCGCGGCTCGAGGAAGTCGGCGAGGTGGGCGAGAACTCCCCGCCGCACGTCAGCACGCCACTCTTCGAAGCGGGCGGTGCCGGCCCATTCCGCCGGGCGGGCCGGCGACTCGGTTGTCAACGACAAAGCACCCATCTTGGCCACGCGCTCCCTCCCGGACGGCTGGCATTCCCAGGTTAGGACGGCCCAAACACCGCGGTCATACCCGCTGCTCGGACCGGCAAAACGGCCTCGCGGTCCACGCTCGGGTCGCCCATCACCTTCAGTTACTTAAACATTAACTTACTGAAGTTCATGGCGCTGCGCCAGTCCTAGGGCGCTCGCCGGGGAGGCGTTTCAGGTAATTAACCATTAACCAACTGAAATTTCCCCGCGTTCGGGGATATGCTGCACACCGTTATGGACGCTGATGAGCAGCGCCGCCGACGCGACGCGCTGGAGTCGCTGATCACCGCCGATCTGCGGGAGATATCAACCGAATCAGACCAGATCGGACGGCAGTTCGCGGCATCACACCGGTTGCGGCCCAATGACTTTCGCGCGCTGATGTACGTCACGGTGGCGGAGCTCGCGGGACGTCCGATGACCTCCGGTGACCTCAGCCAGCGGATGGGCCTGTCCGGTTCGGCCATCACCTACCTGGTGGATCGGCTGATCGATTCCGGCCACATTCGTCGGGATTCCCACCCCGATGACCGCCGAAAGGTGGTCTTGCGACACGGCGAATCCGGTCTGGCCACCGCCCGGTCGTTCTTCAGTCCCCTCGGCGAACACACCCATGTTGCCCTCGAGGAGCTGCCCGACACCGATTTGGCCGCGGCGCATCGCGTGCTCGGCGCGCTGATCGACGCGATGCGCCGATTTCAAGGGGATCTGGGCAGCGCCGAGCCATGATCGTTTCGCCTGGACCCGGGCGGTTTGGCGGTGCCTCCCGCGGGTAACCACGGCCCAATAACGTGTCCGCGAATCCCTCGGACGGATGTGAGGGGTGGTGGGGCGCGCGCAGAACCAGCCGCCACAAGCCGTCGGGAGGAACGCGCATGATCGGCCGGCACGTCTGAAGTCCATTTCCATCATCGTGACTTTTTTACGTCCTCGCCCAAGGGACGACGCCGCAACCATCGGGGCCCGGCCGTCGCCGCGTCCGCGCCGAGCGGCGTCGCCCGCGTCCGCCAGCCGGTCGAGTCTCCGCGCGCTCGGCCGGCCCGCCCGGCGAGTCCGGCGGTCACCGGGGCGTCCTCACGCTGTGGCTTTATCGTGTTGCCTGCGAATTCGGGTTCACGCCGAGCTGCGCGCGCACGCTGCGGCGGGCTGGCGTTGCTGGAAGGCACGCCCGGCGGGGTCCACGTTTTGAACCGTCCGGCCGCCGGGTGGGTGTTACGCGTCGGTAAACGGGCCGTCGGCCACCCGAAACGTCGCCTGGCTTAATGGCGGTCGCGTCCGCCACGCGGCGCCCCTGTCGACCCGCGAAGCCACCCGCGCATTGTTACGCTTCGGGCCATGCGCGTCGCACGGGATGTTTGCTCGGTGGTCGTGCGCTGTTGTCGTTGCTGACCCTCCCGCGCGCGGACCGGATCACTTCACCCCGGTGACGGTCGAGACGCCCATCCGCAGCTACGGGACGCATGGATCACGCTCCGCCCCGGAAGGCCATCAATGTTCAGCAGCACCAGCAGCGCCCGGCGCGGGCGGCGACTCGCCGCCCTCGCCGGTTTGATCGGGCTCGTCACCGCATGTGGCGGGGGTGCCAGCGATGCCGTGGGCGGCGGCGGACCGACGAGCGCGAACACCAAGATCACCCTGGTCGCCTACTCGGTCCCCGAACCCGGTTGGAGCAAGATCATTTCCGCGTTCAACGGCTCGGCCGAGGGCAGGGGCGTGCAGGTGGTCGCGTCGTACGCCGCCTCGGCCGACCAGTCTCGCGGCGTGGTGGAAGGCAAACCGGCCGACGTCGTGAACTTCTCGGTCGAGCCTGACATCACCCGATTGGTCAGGGCGGGCAAGGTTTCCGCGGATTGGGACAAAGACGCCAGGAAAGGCATTCCGTTCGGATCTGTGGTGACTTTGGTTGTGCGCAAGGGGAATCCGAAGAACATTCGGGATTGGGACGACTTGCTGCGGCCCGGCATCGAGGTGGTCACGCCCAGCCCGCTGAGCTCGGGTTCGGCCAAATGGAACCTGGTTGCCCCGTACGCGGCCAAGAGCGGCGGTGGGACGGATACCGCAGCCGGCATCGAATTCATCAGCAAGCTGGTTCACGAACACGTCAAGCTGCGGCCCAGTTCGGGGCGGCTGGCCACCGATGTCTTCGTGGAAGGCAGTGGCGACGTGCTGATCAGTTACGAGAACGAGGCGATCGCCGTTGAGCGGCAAGGCAAGCCGGTCGAACACATCACCCCGTCGCAGACGTTCAAGATCGAGAACCCGCTGGCCGTCATCGCGACGAGTCAACACCTCGACGCCGCGATCGCCTTCGCGAACTTCCAGTACACGGCGGCGGCGCAACGGATATGGGCCGAGGCCGGCTTTCGGCCGGTCGAGCCGGCCGTGGCGGACAAGTTCCGCGGTTTGTATCCCGTGCCGATGAAGTTGTGGACGATCACCGACCTCGGCGGCTGGGCCAACGTCGATCGGCAGCTGTTCGACAAGAGCACCGGCAGCATCACCAAGGTTTACCTGAAGGCCACGGGATGACGGCCGCCGTCATCCCGGACCCGGAGGCGATCCGGCCCGAACTCGCCCCGCCCGGCATTCGGCCGCCCCACCGGCCGCCGGCCCGCCCTCCCGGCCCATCGGGCGGAATGCCGCTCGGAGTCGGGATAGCGGGCCTGTGGCTCTCGCTGATCGTGCTGCTGCCGTTGGCCGCGATCGCCTGGCAGGCCGTGGGTGGGGGCTGGGAGGCCTTCTGGCTGGCCATCACCTCGCACGCCGCGCTGGAGTCGTTCAGGGTGACGCTGATGGTCTCCGTGGTCGTCACGATCATCAACCTGGTGTGCGGCCTGGCGACCGCCTGGGTGCTGGTGCGCGACGACTTCATCGGCAAGGGCGTGCTCGATGCCATCATCGACCTGCCGTTCGCGTTGCCCACCATCGTCACCAGCCTGGTGATGCTCGCCCTCTACGGCAAGAACAGCCCGATCGGTCTCCATCTGCAGCACACTCCGCCGGGCGTCACGGTGGCGTTGATCTTCGTGACACTGCCCATGGTCGTGCGCGCGATTCAGCCGGTGTTGCTGGAGATCGACCGCGAAGTCGAGGAGGCGGCCGCGTCATTGGGTGCCACCGGCCCGAAGGTGTTCACGTCGATCGTCTTGCCGTCGCTGCTTCCGGCGCTGCTATCCGGTGCGGGCCTGGCGTTTTCGCGCTGCATCGGCGAATTCGGCTCGGTGGTGACGATCGGTGGACAGGTGCCCGGCAAGACGGAGGTGTCCTCGCAATGGATCCGCGCCCTGATCGAGAATGACGACCGGACCGGCGCCGCCGCGATATCGATCGTGTTGCTGTCGATTTCGTTCGCCGTGCTGTTCCTGTTGCGCATCGTCGGTGGCCGCAGGGCCCGCCGTGAGGAGAAAGCCCCGTGACGCCGGTGAGCTGGGGCCGTTACCTGACGCGGTTCGCGGTGCTGATCTACCTCGGCGTGATGCTGATCGCTCCGGTGGCGATCATTCTGTGGCGGACGTTTCGACCCGGCGTCGGCCAGTTCTACGACTGGATAACCACGCCGGCGGCGATCTCGGCGTTGCAGCTGTCGCTGCTCGTGGTGGCCGTCGTCGTTCCGCTGAATGTCATCTTCGGGGTGCTGGTCGCACTCTTGTTGGCCCGCGGCCGATTTCGCGGCCGGGGCGTGTTGCAGACGGTCGTCGATCTCCCGTTCGCGGTCTCGCCGATCATCGTGGGCGTCGCCCTGATCGTGTTGTGGGGTTCGGCCGGGTTGTTGGGCTTCGTCGAAAAGGATCTCGGCATCACGATCATTTTCAGCACCCCCGGCATCGTGCTGGCCAGTATCTTCGTCACGCTGCCGTTCGTGGTGCGCGAGGTTCAGCCGGTACTCCAAGAGGTGGGTATCGAGCAGGAGCAGGCGGCCGCCACCCTCGGTTCCCACTGGAGGCAGACGTTTTGGCGGATCACGTTGCCGTCGATTCGATGGGGGCTGGTATATGGCATCGTGCTCACCACCGCCCGGACCCTCGGGGAATTCGGCGGGGTGATCATGGTGTCGTCCAATCTCCCGGGGGAGTCGCAGACCCTCACGCTGCTGGTCAACGACCGCTACAACCGGGGGGCGGAGTACGGCGCCTACGCCCTGTCGACGTTGATGATGGGCGTGGCGATCACATTCCTGATTGTCAAGGTAGTTCTGCAGATTCGCCGAGCGCGCGCGAAAATCGAGGTTTGACAAGGAGACTCGGACATGACTCAGAGCAGCAATCCCGACTCGCATGCGATCACGGTGCGCGATGCTTACAAACGCTATGGCGACTTCGTCGCCCTGGACCACGTGGACTTCGTCGTACCCACCGGCTCGCTGACGGCGTTGCTGGGTCCTAGCGGCTCGGGTAAGTCGACGCTGCTGCGCACGATCGCGGGCCTCGACCAGCCGGACAGCGGGACGATCACGATCGGGGATCGCGACGTGACGAACGTGCCGCCGCAGCGGCGCGGCATCGGCTTCGTATTCCAGCACTACGCCGCGTTCAAGCACATGACCGTCCGCGACAACGTCGCGTACGGTCTGAAGATCCGCAAACGGCCGAAAGCCGACATCAAGGCGAAGGTCGACCACCTGCTGGAGGTGGTGGGGCTCACGGGATTTCAGGGCCGCTACCCGAATCAGCTGTCCGGCGGCCAGCGTCAGCGCATGGCGCTGGCCCGGGCCCTGGCGGTGGACCCGCAGGTGCTGTTGCTCGACGAGCCGTTCGGCGCGCTGGACGCCAAGGTGCGCGAGGATCTTCGCGCCTGGCTGCGGCGCCTGCATGACGAGGTGCACGTCACCACCGTCCTGGTCACCCATGATCAGACGGAGGCGCTGGATGTGGCGGATCGGATCGCCGTGCTCAGCAAGGGGCGCATCGAGCAGGTCGGGTCGCCCAGCGACGTTTATGACTCCCCGGCCAACCCCTTCGTGATGTCGTTTCTCGGTGCGGTGTCCGAGCTCAACGGCGCCCTCGTTCGCCCGCACGACATCCGGGTGGGTCGCAACCCCCAGATGGCGATCGCCGGCGGTGACGGCAGCGCGGCATCCGTCGGCGTGGTGGCCGCGACCGTCGACCGGGTGGTCACATTGGGCTTCGAGGTGCGGGTCGAGTTGACCAGTTCCGCCAGCGGCGGGCCGTTCACCGCCCAGATCACCCGCGGTGACGCCGAAGCGCTGGCGCTGCGCGAGGGCGACACCGTCTACGTCCGAGCGACCCGCGTCCCACCGATCGGCCGTGCGGTCACCCGGGCGACGGGCGGGGCCGACCACGACGAGACGACGCTGACATCCGCATGAGCGGGTGAGCAACGCCGGCGGGTTTCCGCCGTCCGGAAACGGGAACCCGCCGCCGGTGAGTGTTTCCGATCTGGTCGCGTTGCCCTTCCAATGGGGCTCCGCCCTCCGCGGCAAGCGGCTGTTTCATCCGGTCGGCGTGTTGGCGGACGGCTTCATCGAACGCCTGGCGCCCGCCGGCGAGGGGCTGCCGATCGCCTCGTCGGGAATCGTCGCGCGGTTGTCGAAGGCCAGCGGCACCCCGGGGCCCTTGCCCGACTTCATCGGCCTGGCCTTCCGGGTGGCCCCGCCCCAGGGGGCGGGACCCTGGGACATCCTGGTCGTCTCCTCGGGCTCCGGGGTGTTGTCCCGGGCGCTGGCGCTGCGGCCGGCCATCTCGTGGAGCTCTCAGACGCTGACCACCCTGATGCCGCTGCACTACCAGGGCGACAACTGGTGGCTGCGGGCCCGGATCGTGAGCCACATCGACGGACTTGGCCTCTCGCTGGAGAGCGTGCGCAAGCGGCTCGAACACGGCGAAATCGAGGTGTCGCTCGACCAGGCTTGCGGCAGTGGCGATTTCGCGCCGTTGGGCCGGCTCACGCTCACCGGTATCGTCGACCCCGAACGATCGCACGACGTGTCGTTCGATCCCGTCGTCAACACCGCGCCGGGCCTGAGCCTGCATCCGCGGTGGCTCGCCGACCTACGCGCCCGGGCCTATCGGCGCAGCCGGCACGGCAGAGCCGCGGACTAGTCACGGCAGCGTGGTGATGGTGCCGGCCGTCTCGAGTTCGGTGTAATAGCCTCCGCCCGGGTAGAAGTCGGGCGTGGTCGTTCCCGCGATCATGTCCGCGATCCAGCCCCGCGTCAGCCCCCAGACCGCCGCGATGTTGTCCGGCTTCGGGCGGCCGCACACGAGGTTTTCGTAGCCCGGCGACGACGGGCCCAGGGCGTCGCCGTGGGCGCCGGTCGTGATCTTGACGCCGTGAAAGGGCCGGTCCGCCAGGTACCGTTCGATGGCCTTGGTGCCGCGCTGAAAGAAGTTGCACAGCAGGTGCGGTGACGCCGTGGCGTATACGGGCAGGGTGGTGCCCGCCAGGCCCGCCAGCGCGTCGTCGGTGTTGGACCCGATGAACGACTTGACGCCGTCTTCGCTGACGATGCCGCGCAATCGGGTGAACGCCGCCGGGTAGGTGGTGTGCAGGCGCTCGGCGACGTATTCGACGGCCTCGGCCCCCGCCGAATGCCCCACGAACACCATTTTCTCGGGCAGCGGTGGCACCGGGCGGCCGGCCGCCGCCGCGGCCGTCGCGAGGGACGTCGCCAACGCCCCGTGCGGATCGTCTTTGCGGGCAAAGACATCGGCGATGTTGCCCAGAAAGGCGGTGTTGTCGATCAGGTGTTCCACCGTGCAGCCGAGGGGATTGACGGTGGACAGTGTGGTGGCCAGCACGAGGTAACCGCTGTCGGCGACCTCGGTGGCGAAGGCCGACCACAGGCTCCTGCCCTCGACGAAGCCGTGCTGCAGCCACACCAGTCCCAGCGGGGGCGTGCTCGGGAAATACCATGTCGTCGGTACCGGTCGGGTCGCGCCGCGGCATTCCACGTCGGTCGTGCTGTCCGCTTCGGTCGATTCGGCCCGGGCCTGACGCGGCGCGAGCACCAGCACGGCCACCGCGATGATGCCTATGATGGCCGCGCCGGCCCGACGGACCAGCGCACCGAAAATCATTAAGAAATTGAACCATCTGCGGCCCGCTATGGGGTCTGATCAGGCAAAAATGGGGAGGGTGTTTTCCTCAGCTCGCCCGGCCGAGCAGGTGGCGCAGCGCCTGATCGAGATCGGGCTGGCGAAATCGGTGGCCGGCCTCGGTGAGCTTCGCGGGCACCACCCGCTGGCTTGCGCACGCCAATTCACGCGCGCCCTGCTCGCCGAGCAGGAGCCGGGGCCCCAGCGACGGGACGGGCAGCACCGCGGGGCGGTGCAGCACACCGGCCAGCGCGCGGGTGTACTCGCTGTTGCGAACCGGTTGCGGCGCAACGGCGTTCACCGGGCCGGACAGTTCACCGTCCCAGAGGGCGCGGTGGTAGATGTCGACCAGGTCGTCGATCCCGATCCAGGACAGCCACTGCCGGCCGTCGCCGAGCCGGCCACCCAGGCCGGCGCCGAACAATGGGCGCATCAGCTTCAAGGTGCCGCCGAGCGGCGACTGCACGATGCCGGTGCGCACCCGCACCACCCGCACCCCGGCCTGCTCGGCGGGTGTCGTTGCCGCCTCCCAGTCGTCGACCACGTCTGCGAGGAAGCCATCGCCGCGGTCGCTGTCCTCGGTGAGGATGTCATCGCCCCGGTCGGATCCGTAGTATCCGATCGCCGACGCCGAGACGAGCACCGCCGGGCGGGCCGGGGCGCGGCCCAGCGCTTCGGCCAGCCGCCGTGTCGGGCCGATCCTGCTGTCGCGGATGGCCTTTCGGTGTTTCTCGGTGAACCGGCCTGCGATCGATGCGCCCGCCAGATGAATGACCGCGTCCACGCCGGCGAAGGCTCCCGGATCGGGATCCTCGGGGTCCCACTCCCGCTCGTCCTCGCCGCGCGGGGCGCGGCGCACCAACCGGATGACGCGGTGACCGCCGGTGCTCAGAAAGGCCGTCAGCGCCGAACCCACCAGTCCCGAAGCCCCGGTGACGGCGACGGTCAGGGGCGCCAGCCCGTTCGCGGCGGCCAGCCGGTGCGCGGCCAGATCATCGGCGAGTTGACGGTGCCGGTAGACGAACATGGGCCGCAGCAGCGACGCCGGCGCGGGGGTGTCGACCCGGTCGATCACCCTGGTGCGGCCATCGCCGAGGTCCTCGAAATCGTGAACATGCCTCCACCGCATCGCGATTCGCGCCGGAAGCGAGGTCAGGCCGCCGCTGCCGATTTCGTCGACGAAGCGCCGCGGTGGGTCGTAGCCGTCGGCCTGGTGGACGGCCACCCAGCGCAGCCCGCCGGGCAGGGCCAGCGTCGCCCGCCCGTCCTTGAGCGAGGCGGCCTCGGTGACCAGCCGCATCGGTTGCCACGGCGGCGAGAGCCGGGCGAACGCGCCGGGCCTGGCGTGCCACGCGAACACGTCGGCGATGGGCGCGTCGACCACGCTCGAAAATTCCAGCCCCATCTATGCAGGCTAGCGGTTGGGCAGGGCGTGCTCGACGATGGGCATTCGCGGCTGGGGCTGGCGCTCGCCGCGCTTGGCCGCCAGGTACACCTGCGCGGTCTCGCCGGCCACGGTCTTCCAGTCGAACGCGGACGTGAGCCGTTCGCGGGCGGCGCGGGCGCGGCGCTGCGCGGCCGCCGGGTCGTCGAGCACGGCGCCCACGGCCGCGGCGAGCCCGGCGATGTCCCGGGGCGCGCAGGACACCCCGGTCTGCCCGTTGATCACCGCCTCGCCCAGCCCGCCGATGTTCGACGTCACCAGCGGTGTGCCGGCCGCCGCGGCCTCCAGCGCGACGATCCCGAACGGCTCGTAGTGGCTGGGCAGCACCGCGGCGTCGGCCCGGTGCAGCACCGCAAGCAGGTCGGCATGGTCGAGGTGTCCGACGAAGCGAGTGGCCTTGAGCACCCGATGTTTTCGGGCCTGCTCGACGAGCCAGTCCTGCTGGGTGCCCTCCCCGGCGATGGTCAGCGTGGTGCCGGGATGGCTGCGCCGGATCCGCGGCAGGGCCGCGATGACGTCGTGCACGCCCTTCTCGTACTCCAGCCGCCCGAGGTAGAGCAGCTCGGCCGGCCCGGTCCGCGGTCGCCGCTCGGCGAACGGCCAGCGCGCCGCGTCGATGCCGTTGCGGATGACCGTGATTCCGGCCAGGCCGGGGCCGAAAAGTTCGGTGATCTCGTCGGCCATCGACGCCGAACACGTGATCAGTGAATCGGATTCGCGCACCAGCCAGGACTCCACCGCATGCACCTGACGGCTGATGGCGCCGGACACCCAGCCGGAATGCCGTCCGGCTTCGGTGGCGTGAATGGTGGAAACCATTGGCACGTCGTAGAACTGGGCGAGCGCGATCGCGGGATGGGCCACCAGCCAGTCGTGGGCGTGCACCACGTCGGGGCGCCAGGGCCGGTTGCTGCCGCGCTTCTTCAGCGACAAGCCATCGCGGATCATCGCGTGGCCCATCGCCAGCGTCCACGCCATCATGTCGGTGGCGAAGGAGAACTCGTGCGGGTCTTGCGCCGCCGCGATCACCCGGACACCGTCGAGGACCTCGTCCGACGACGGGTGTGTGCTGGGATCGGTGCCCGAGGGGTGGCGGGACAGCACGACGACCTCGTGACCGGCCGCGGCCAGCGCGGTCGACAGGTGATGCACGTGCCGGCCGAGGCCGCCGATGACCACCGGCGGGTACTCCCAGGACACCATCAGGATCTTCACGCGGCCGGGCACCTCATCGGGGCAGCCTGCGCGCGTCGAGCGCGCCGAACAGCCCGTCGGCGCGGTTCCATCCCTCGGCCAGCCGCTGCGCGGCGTCCCGCCGGCCGGAGGCCAGGGCCCCGGCGATCTCGCGGGTGGCGTGCGCGTGCAGGTGCGCGCGGTAGCGCGCGTAGTCGGCGGCCGAGTCCTTGCTGACCATGAACGGCCAGTCGCTGGAGACGGTGAGCAGGGTCTCGCGCAGGATCTGGTCGGCGACGTGGTCGCGGGGCAGCGGGCCGTCCAGCGACGAGCGCTGCGCCAGCGCCTTGTCGACGGTGCTCAGGGCCGTGTCGACCACTTCGTTGTTCAGCTGGACCAGATCGGCCACCTTGTCGCCGGCCCACACCTGCCAGTCCTTGCCCGACCCCCAGGAACTGGGCGGCAATGCGACTGCGCGGCCGACGAATCCGCCGGCGATGGCGTCGTTCAACGTTCCCACCCGCACGCCCGCGGCGGCCAGCGCGCGCAGCACCCGCTGCAACCAGGTCGGGCCCTCGTACCACCAGTGCCCGAACAATTCGGTGTCGAAGGCGGCGACGACGTGAGCCGGCCGTCCGATCCGCTCGGATTCGCTCGTCAGCCGGTTGCGGACCACATCGACGAAGTCGGCGACATGGACGTCGACCGCATGGTCGGCCCGCTCGGGGTCGTAGGGCGCCTTGCCCTCCGACGGGACGTTGCGGCCGGTCACCCGCGCCGGCTTCAGCCCGGTGAGGTGGTCGTAGGTGTGGAAGTCGCGGTAGGCGGCGTGCCCGGGGTAGCCGGACTTGGGCGACCACACCCGATAGCTGACCTGCAGGTCGCGCCCGAACGCCACCACGTCGGTGTCGCCGACCGGTCGGCCCAGCGCGGTGTCGCCGTGCAGCGAGGGCCCGTCGACCATGAAGTGGGTGACGCCCGCGGCGGCGTAGTCGTGTTCCATGCCCGGGGCGTAGGCACATTCGGGCGCCCAGATTCCGCTGGGGCGATGGGCCAGGCGCTGCTGCGGGTCGGCGAGGCCCTCCCGCAGGGCGAACTCGCGCAGCCGCGGCGCGAGCAGCGGCTGGAACGGGTGGGCCAGCGGGCCGCCGAGCAACTCGACCGTGCCGGCGTCGATCAGGCCGCGCAGCAGCGGGCTACCGCCGTGCCGCCATCGGGTGGCGAAGTCCTCCAGCGCCGCGTCCGCCTCGGCGCACTCTCGAATCCCCAAGGCGCGCAACGCTTCCGGTGTGCACGACGGGTAGCTGGCCGACTTCGACCGGGGAGCCGTGCGCACGCTGGCGGCCTCGGCCGCGCGCAGCCGCCAGTTGGCCAGCCAGTGCTGCATGCCGTCGAGGCAGTACGGGTCATCCAGCTGCGCGTTCACCACCGGGGTGACGCCCAGGGTGATCAGGCCACGGCGGTCCTCGTCGGCCAGCGTGGCCAGCACCCGCATCAGCGGCAGATAGGCCGCGGCCCAGGACTGGTAGAGCCACTCCTCGCCGACCGGCCACCGGCCGTGATGGGCCAGCCATGGCAGGTGGGTGTGCAGGACCAGGGTGAACATGCCGGGCACCCGGTCATGCGAATTGCTCACGGCGCCACCGCAATCGCGATCAGATCCAGGCTGTCGTCGATGTCACGCCGGTCGCTCGCGACGATCTCGAAGTCGTCGCACGTCACCGCGGCGACGTCGGCGGCCAGCTCGGGAGGCCACGGCACCCCCTCGTCGCTGGCCAGCGCCAACGCGATCTGCGCGTCGATGATGGAGCCGCCGTGGCGGGCGTCCATCTCCCGCAGCCGCGGCCCGTGAAACAACCCGCTGACCGACACCTCGCGAAAGCCCCCGTCGACCAGCAGCGCGGTCAGCTCGTCGGCGTTCAGCTCGCGGGTGTGGAACGGGTTGATCGGGGTGTCGCGGCCGGGCGAGAAGGTGATCCGGTTCGGGGTGGACATCATCAACAACCCGCCGCGGCGCAGCACCCGCGCGCACTCGGCGACGAATTGTGCTTGATCCCACAGGTGCTCGATGACTTGGAAGTTGACCACAATATCGACCGACGCGTCGGGCAGCGGCAGCTCGGCCAGGTTCGCCCGCATCACCTCCACGCGCGGGTAACGGGCGCGCACGTGGGCCACCGCGGCCTCGTCGTAATCGACGGCGACCACCCGACGGGCGACACCGGCGATCAGGTCGGCGCCATAGCCCTCGCCGCAGCCGGCCTCGAGCACCTCGCGGCCCGCGCAGCGTCCGGCCAGCCGCTGGTAAACCACCTGGTGGCGGCGGAACCAATAGTTCTCGACGTCAAGATCCGGGATGGTGCGCTCGCCCGTCAACGTCAGGACGGGGTCAGCCGCCGGCAACGGATCGCCGGGGCCGCGCCGGGGTGCGTCGGGGATGGTTGCGCTCATCGCATAGGCAGGCTAACGCGAAGTGTCGGATTCGCGAACCGGGAACGGGGCGCCCCCGCTCACGCAGGGTAGGCACGCCGCAAGAACCTGCAGTACGACCCGCTATGGTGTGAAGGCAGGCTGCACAAAGTTACCCGGTAGTAACACGACCGTGCGCTGCTAAACGCTACTGAAAGTCTCGTGGTCGACCGCCGCGGGACTCCTTCAATAGGAGGACGAACCACACTCATGACGAACATCGTGGTCCTGATCAAGCAGGTCCCAGACACCTGGTCGGAGCGCAAGCTGAACGACGGCGATTACACGCTGGACCGCGAGGCCGCCGACGCGGTGCTGGACGAGATCAACGAGCGCGCCGTCGAAGAGGCCCTGCAGATCCGCGAGCGGGAGGGCGGCGAGGGTTCGGTGACCGTGCTGACCGCCGGCCCCGAACGCGCCACCGAGGCGATCCGCAAGGCGCTGTCGATGGGGGCCGACAAGGCCGTGCACCTCAAGGACGACGGCATGAAGGGCTCCTGCGTGGTGCAGACCGCATGGGCGCTGGCGCGCGCGCTGGGCACCATCGAGGGCACCGAGCTCGTCATCGCCGGCAACGAGTCCACCGACGGCTCGGGCGGCGCGGTGCCGGCGATCATCGCCGAGTACCTGGGCCTGCCCCAGCTGACGCACCTGCGGAAGCTGTCGATCGAGGGCGGCAAGGTCACCGGCGAGCGCGAGACCGACGAGGGCGTGTTCACGCTCGAGGCGTCGCTGCCCGCGGTGGTCAGTGTGACCGAGAAGATCAACGAGCCGCGCTTCCCGTCCTTCAAGGGCATCATGGCCGCCAAGAAGAAAGAGGTCACGGTGCTGACCCTTTCGGAGATCGGCGTCGAAAGCGACGAGGTCGGGCAGGAGAACGCCGGGTCGACCGTGCTGTCGTCGACGCCGAAGCCGCCGAAGACCGCGGGTGAGAAGGTCACCGACGAAGGTGAGGGCGGCAACCAGATCTCCCAGTACCTCGTGGCCCAGAAGATCATCTAGCCGAGCACAGAATCCACAGACGAGAAGAGCGAAGAAACCATGGCAGAAGTTTTGGTGCTCGTTGAGCACGCCGAAGGCGCACTGAAGAAGGTCACCTCCGAACTGATCACCGCCGCCCGCGCGCTGGGCGAGCCGGCCGCCGTCGTGGTCGGCAAGCCGGGAACGGCCGCGCCGCTGGTCGACGGGCTGAAGGAGGCGGGCGCCGAAAAGATCTACGTCGCCGAGTCCGACGACGCCGAGAACTACCTGATCACCCCGGTGGTCGACGTGCTCGCCTCGCTGGCCGAGTCCAACTCACCCGCCGCCGTCCTGCTGTCGGCCAACGCCGACGGCAAAGAGGTCGCCGGCCGGCTCGCCGCCCGGATCGGCTCCGGCCTGCTCGTCGACGTGGTTGGCGTCCAGGAGGGCAAGTTCGTGCACTCGATCTTCGGTGGCGCCTTCACCGTCGAGGCGCAGGCCAACGGGGACACCCCGGTCATCACGGTCCGCGGCGGCGCCATCGACGCCGAGCCGCAGGCCGGCGCCGGCGAGCAGGTCACCGTCGAGGTACCCGCGCCCGCCGAGAACGCCACCAAGATCACCGCGCGCGAGCCGGCGGTCGCCGGTGACCGCCCGGAGCTCACCGAGGCCACCATCGTGGTGTCCGGTGGCCGCGGCGTCGGCAGCGCCGACAACTTCCACGTGGTCGAGGAGCTGGCCGACTCGCTGGGCGGCGCCGTCGGCGCGTCGCGCGCCGCGGTCGACTCCGGTTACTACCCGGGCCAGTTCCAGGTCTGTCTCTTATACACAT
>NZ_LATC01000078.1:0-23238 GCF_001414075.1 Mycobacterium sp. UM_11
GTGTATAAGAGACAGCGCTGATGGCGATGCGAACGCAGCGCTACTTCCGGCTGCTCGACGCCCTCGAGGCGATCGCCGCGCAACCCCCCGGCGCCGCCTCGGGCGAGGAACACGCGCCGGTCACCATCGACGCCGCCTACAAGAAGGTCCGCAAGGCGGCCAAGGCCGCCAGGGCGGTCGCCGAGGTGGACCCGGAGCAGCCGGACGACCAACACCACCGCGACGAGGCGCTCCACCGAATCCGCAAGCGGGCCAAGCGGCTTCGCTACACCGCGGCGGCCACCGGCGCCGACAGGGTCGCCGAGCAGTCGAAGGCCGTCCAGTCGCTGCTCGGTGACCACCAGGACAGCGTGGTCAGCCGCGAGCACCTGCGCCACGAGTCCGAGGCCGCGCACGCCGACGGCGAGGACACCTTCACCTACGGCCTGCTGTACCAACAGGAGGCCGACCTGGCCGAGCGGTGCGCTCAGCAGCTCGACGACGCGTTGCGCAAACTCGCCAAGGCGGTGCGCAAGGCCCGGCGCTGAGCGGGGCGGACGAGTCGGCCTGTAAGCCGGATTCTGTTCCCCGCTGCCGCGGCATGAGCAACGGCGGCGGGGTGGCGACCATCCATCTGGACACACCGTCGCCGGGTGCCTCAAGCGGCCTACCCGCAGGCTCGGGCGAGCAACCCTCGAGCGCCTGCGCGGCCGCACCTTTCGGTGCGGCCTTCTTGGCCTTGCTTCGGGTGGGGTTTGCCTAGCCACCCCGGTCACCCGGGGTGCTGGTGCGCTCTTACCGCACCGTTTCACCCTTACCACCGCGAGGGTGGCGGTCTGTTTTCTGTGGCACTGTCCCGCGAGTCACCTCGGATTGCCGTTAGCAATCACCCTGCTCTGTGAAGTCCGGACTTTCCTCGAACCGCCTTGCGGCGGTCCGCGGCCGCCCGGCCAACTCGTCCGCGAGGATTCACGCTACTACTTGCGCGAGGCCGGGGCCAGCAACTATCGGCCGGCGGGCTCGGCGCGGCCCTATCGTGAACCTGATGGACCGATGGCAAAAGCGCGTCGACTCCGCCGACTGGGACACCGTCACCGGCGCGCTCGACGAATACGGCGGGGCGCTGCTGCCGCGGCTGATCACCAAGAGTGAGGCGGCCCGGCTGCGCGGCCTATATAGCGACGACAGCCTGTTCCGCTCGACCGTCGACATGGCGCCCAAGCGGTACGGCGCGGGGCAGTATCGCTACTTCCACGCCCCCTACCCCGACCCGATCGAGGAACTCAAGCAGGCGCTGTATCCCCGGCTGTTGCCGATTGCCCGCGACTGGTGGGGCAAGCTGCGCCGCGACCCGCCATGGCCGGATAGCCTCGACGATTGGCTGGCGACCTGCCACGCGGCCGGCCAGCGCAGGTCCACCGCACTCATGCTGAGGTACGGCCCGGGCGACTGGAACGCCCTGCATCGAGACCTGTACGGCGACTTGGTCTTTCCGCTACAGGTGGTGATCAACCTGAGCGAACCCGAAACCGACTACACCGGCGGCGAATTCCTGCTCGTCGAACAGCGGCTGCGCGCGCAATCCCGCGGCATGGCAACGCAATTGCCCCAGGGGCACGGCTTCGTGTTCACCACGCGGGAGCGTCCGGTGCCCTCGCGCCGCGGCTGGTCCGCGGCGCCGGTGCGCCACGGGGTGTCGGTCGTGCGCTCGGGCGAGCGCTACGCGATGGGCCTGATCTTCCACGACGCGGCCTGAGGCTAGGCCATTGCCCAACGCGAACGTTGGTGCCAGTCTGACCAGATGACAGAAACCGAAGGGTTCGTCGACCAAACGGTCACGGGTCTCGCGGAGCCACAGCCGATGTACAAGGCGTTGCGCGAATCCAGCCCGGTGTTCCGGTCGCCGCAGGCGGTCGTGCTGAGCCGCCTGGCCGACATCGAGATGGCGCTCAAGCACACCGAGTTGTTCTCGTCGAACATGGACGCCGTCGATCTCGGCAACGTGAGGCCGCTGATCCCGCTACAGATCGACCCGCCGGAGCACGCCAAGTACCGCCGCGTCCTCGACCCGTTGTTCACGCCGCGGGAGATGGCACGGCGCGAGCCGCGCGTCACCGAGTTGGTGAACGAGATGATCGACCGCTTCGCCGACCGGGGCGAATGCGACTTCCATGCCGAGTTCGCGGTGCCGCTGCCGTGCACCGTCTTCCTGCAGCTGCTCGGGTTGCCGCTGGAAGACCTCGACAAGTTTTTGGAATGGAAGGACGGCGTCATCCGCCCGGAGGGCGATTCGGGCTTCGACCGCCGCCACGAGAGCTCCGCCGGGGTGGCGCAACAGATCTACGACTACTTCGACCGCGCGATCGACGACCACATCGCCAGCCCCCGCGACGACGTGCTGTCGGCCATGATCGCCGCCGACATCGCCGGGCAACCGCTGTCGCGTGAGGAGCTGCTCGACATCTGCTTCCTGTTCCTGATCGCCGGCCTGGACACGGTGACCGACTCGCTCGACTGTTTCTTCGTGTACCTGGCGCGCCATCCCGAGCACCGTCACCAGCTCGTCGAGCAACCCGACGTGCTGCCCAGCGCCATCGAGGAGTTGTTGCGTTGGGAGACACCGGTTCCCGGCGTGGCGCGGGTGGCCATCCAGGACGTCGAGGTGGGCGGGTGCCCCATCAGCAAGGGCGAACGGGTCAGCCCGTTGCTGGGCGCGGCCAACACCGACCCGGCCGAGTTCCCCGATCCGGAGCTGGTGGACTTCACCCGCAACCCGAACCGGCACCGCGCGTTCGGCGGCGGTCCCCACCGATGCCTCGGCTCGCATCTGGCCCGCATGGAGCTGCGGGTGGCGTTGCGCGAATTTCACCGGCGCATACCGGATTACGAGATCAAACCGGGCACCCAGCTGAGCTACACCGCCGCGCTGCGTTCGGTGGAGTCGCTGCCGCTGATCTTCCCGGTGCCTTAGGTGGTGCGGCTCAGACCTTGACGGCCCGCGAGGCTCGGCGCTCCTGACCCGGCATCGTGGGCATTCCGTTTCCCCGCCCGGAAGTCGAGAAGTGTCGCAGCGGAACTTCGTCGCTATCGCGCATCGAGCCCGAAATGAGGTACTCGGGTCGCGGTTCCGGCTCCGGCAGGAAGTCGCGGCGGTACGCGTCGAGCCGGTCGACAATCAACAAATAGTCGAAAATGTGTCGGCTGAGAATCGACAGGTCGGCCTTGCCGAGCTGGTCGGCCTTGAACAATGGGTAGACGAACTCGAACGCCCGGAAATAGCCCTGGCTTTCGATGTCGTTCACCAGGCAGATCACTTCCGAGGCGACGAACGACGACAGATCGAGAATCTCCCGATTCACTTGGCGGGCGCGGTCCATGTGAAAGTGAATCGCATCCATCACCGGGGTGTGCGCCGCGGGGCTGGCCGACGCAATCAGCATGTTGGTGGGCGTTTGCGGTCCGATCTTGCTGCAAGTCTCCTGAACGTTCGCCAACGAATTCTCTCGATGACTGTCGAAGCCGGCCGCTTGGTGCAAGGTGCCCATGAGATTGGTCGCCTCGCCAACGACGCGAGCGATCAGCGGCTCCAGGTTCTTGTAGATGTTTTGGCGATCGCGCCGCAGCGGCAGCCGGACTACCAGCAGGTAGAAGATGAATGCCTCCACGTAGCCGTTGGCGAGGTGGAAACCGACGGCGCCGAGTCGCTCACCACCCGGGAAGATTTCCGGAGTGTTGGCCAGGAGAACATGCTGGGCAAGGCAATAGGCCAGGGCGATGCATGCCAGCGCCCAGAGCGATCGGTTGAGTGTGCGTTCGAACGGGCTGAGATACGTGAGCTGAGTCGCTCGTCGCCAGCGGCGTTTGATTCCATCGCGCATGCGGCGATTATCGCCCAATTAGGCCGCCCTGGGCTCGAATTTTGCCGGCTTCCTTTTTCGGCCCCCGGCGCCGGTTAATTCGGCGACATCGGGACCTGACTCGGGCGGGCCTGGCACACTATGCGCATGGCACAGATAACCTTGAATGGAAACCCGATAAACACCGTCGGCGAGCTGCCTGCCATCGGATCCAAAGCCCCGGCCTTCAACTTGATCGGCTCCGACTTGTGGGTGATCAGTACCGAGCAGTTTCTCGGCAAGCCCTTGGTGCTGAACATTTTTCCGTCCGTCGATATCGCGGTTTGCGCGACGACCGTGCGGACCTTCAACGAGCGCGCCGCGGGAACGGGCGTGTCCGTGGTGTGCGTGTCAAAGGACCTGCCGTTCGCGTTTCAACGATTCTGCAGCGCCGAGGGCATCGACAACGTCAGGACGGCCTCGGCCTTCCGGGACAGCTTCGGCGAGGACTACGGCGTCACGATCACCGACGGCCCGATGGCGGGGCTTCTTGCCCGCGCCGTCGTGGTGATCGACGCCGACGGCAACGTCGCGTACACCGAATTGGTGCCAGAACTCGACGACGAGCCCAACTACGACAGCGCCCTGGCCATGCTGGTGGGCTGAGTGCAGGAGGAGCACCGCTGATGACCCGCATCCTCATCGACGCCGACCGGTGCACCGGCCACGGGCGCTGCTACACGCTGGCCCCGAATGTGTTCGACGCCGACGAGGTGGGCCACTCGGTCGTGCTCGTCCCCGACGTCTCCGGTGACCTCGAGGCGCAGGCCGTCACCGCCGAGCAGAATTGCCCCGAGGGCGCCATCACCCTGGTTCGCTGACGCGGGCCGGGATCCGGGCCGCTACGCGAGGATATGGGCATGACAACCACGCCGCCGGCATCGAACGGGCGGATGATCGCCGGGGTCGCGGCGGCGTCCGTCGCGTTGGGGGTGGCCCAGCTGGTGGGCATCCCGTTCGGGGCGCGGGCCGACGCCCGGGCCGCGATCGGCTCGGCCGTCGTCGACCTGACACCGGGGCCGGTCAAAGAGTGGGCGATTCAAACCCTGGGCACCCTGGACAAGCTCTTCCTGGCCGTCGTCGTGCTCGTGGTGATCGCGGCGATCGCCGCGATCGCCGGAACGCTGGAGACCCCGCGACGGCCGTTCGGCAGCGCCGTGATCGCGGCGGCGGGCGCGCTCGGATGCGCCGCGGTGCTATCGCGGCCGGGCGCGAGCGTGCTCGACACGATCCCCACCGTCGCGGGCGCGGTCTGCGGCGTGGCGGCCCTTCGCTTGCTCACCCGCCGGTTCGGTTCCGGCCCCGAAGATCCCGATGCCGGCGAGCCGGACGCCGGCAGGCGCAGGCTGCTCGTGCTTTCGGTGCTGGGGTTCGGGGTGGTGAGCGGCGTGGCCGGTGCGGTGATCACGCGGTTGGTGCATTCGGTGGCCGCGGACCGCAACAGCTTCGCGCTTCCCCGCCCGCACGCGGCGGCGCCACCCATACCCGCCGACGTGCAGCCGAAAGGTGTTGAGCTGCCCAGCTTCATCACTCCCAGTGCCGACTTCTACCGGGTGGACACCGCGCTCGCGGTTCCCCAGCTCAGCCACGGCGACTGGCGGCTGCGCATCCACGGCATGGTGAACCGCGAAGTTACGTACGGCTTCGCCGACCTCGCCGGCTTCGACGTGGTCGAAAAGGTGGCGACGCTGACCTGCGTATCGAATCCCGTTGGAGGCAAACTCATCTCGACGGGCGTCTGGACGGGTTACCGGGTCGCCGACCTGCTGGCGGCGGCCGGGGTGCATCCGGACGCCGACATGGTGCTCTCGACGTCGATCGACGGATTCACCGCAGGCACACCGGTGGATGCGCTCACCGACGGCCGAGACGCGTTGCTGGCGGTCACCCTCAATGGCCAGCCCCTGCCGATCGAGCACGGCTATCCGGCGCGGCTGGTCGTGCCGGGGCTCTACGGGTACGTGTCGGCCACCAAGTGGGTCGTCGACCTGGAGCTGACCCGCTTCGACAGGGCGGAGGCGTACTGGACGCGGCAGGGCTGGGCGCCACGCGCACCCGTCAAGACCCAGTCGAGGATCGACGTGCCGAGAGGTGGTCAGCGGGTGCCGATGGGCCCGGTCGTGTTTGGCGGTGTCGCATGGGCGCAGAATCGCGGCGTGCGGTCCGTGGAGGTCCGCATCGACGGCGGCGGGTGGCAGCCCGCCGAGCAGGGCGCGAGCTATTCCAACGAGACATGGCGGCTGTGGACGTTTCCCTGGGAGGCGAAAAGCCCTGGGAGGCACACCATCACGGTGCGCGCCACCGACAACACCGGGGCCACCCAGACCGCGGATCGCGTCCCTCCGGTCCCGGACGGCGCCACCGGCTGGCACACGGTGGACTTCACCGTCGCGGGGGCATGACGCGCTATCTCGACGAGAGCTTCCGCCAGCTGACCCCCGCGATCACGACGCCGATCACCGCCGTGATGGGGCCGATGACCGACCAGGTGGTGGTGTTGCTCATCGGGCTACCACCGAGCACCCCGAATCCCTGGAGCGCCCAGATCGAACCGAACAACGCGAGAATCAACCCGAAGGCGAGGGTGGCGACGAAGGTCCTTCTCATACCGGGATGCTACGCGCGCCCTCACTTGCGGGCGAGGGCGTGATACGCCATGTCGGCGATGGCCTCGCAGTACTCGTCATCGACGGGGACGTCGGAGTACAGGACGCGAATGTTGAGCGGCGACAGCACGATCTGAACCGCGGCCAGGGTGTTGACGCCCTCGCGCAATTCGCCACGCTCCCTGGCCCGGTCCACGACCGCGCGCACGGCGGTGAAATGCGCCCACCAGAACCGCAACCGGGTGGCTTCGTCGTGTCCGCTGCGGCGGTCCATCACCAGCGAGCGCAGCAGCGTCCGACCCACCTCGGTGTTGATCCGATTGGTTACGTTGCGGGCCAACGCCTGTAGGTCGCCACGCAACGACCCGGTGTCGGTTCCGGTGTTCACCCTGTCGATATCGGACAGCACCGCGTCGACGATGAGCCGGCGCCGGTCCCCCCAATACCGGTACACCATCGCCGCGTCGAGGCGATGCCGTTCGGCGAGGGCTTCGATGCTGAACCGCTCGACACCCCAGCGGGACAATTCGTCGAGTACCGCCGGCATCACCCTCTCCCGGACGTCCGCGGGAATGGCTTCACGGGTCGGATCAGACGGCTCCATCGACGTCTCCTTCCGGCCTAGAGGTATCCGGTCTGGTTCACCAGGCGCACGGAAGACGCACCGTCGGAATAGAACTCGGCGATGCTCAGGGACGCCAGGTCCAGGTGCAACCGGTACAGGATGCCGGGACCGGCCTCCAGCGCGAGCCGCAGCAGCATTTTGATCGGCGTCACGTGCGACACCACGAGCACCGTGCTGCCCTGATGCGCGGCGATGATCCGTTCCCGGGCCCGGACGACCCGATCGAGCACGGCATCAAAGCTCTCGCCGCCCGGTGGGGTGGTGCCGGTGTCACGCAGCCAGCGGCCGTGCAGCTCCGGGTCGCGCTCGGCGGCCTCCACGAAGGTCAGGCCCTCCCAGGCGCCGAAATCGGTTTCGATCAAGTCGTCGTCGACGGTCACGTCCAGGCCGAGCGCCTTGGCGGCCCGGGCCGCCGTGTCGTAGGCCCGCTGCAGCGGCGAGGAGAACACCGCCGAAATCCCGCCGCGCTGCGCGAGATAACGCGCCGCGGCGTCGGCCTGACCCCGGCCCACTTCGGTCAGGGCCGGGTTGCCGCGGCCCGAGTAGCGGCGCTGGGCCGACAGCTCGGTCTGTCCGTGCCGCAGCAACAGCAGCCTGGTCGGCGTACCGCGGGCGCCGGTCCAGCCGGGCGCCTGTGGGGATTGCGCCGCAGCGGGTTTCGCGGATTCGGCCGCGCGCTCGTCGGGTTCGTTGGCCAGGTCGCTTTCGGCGGCCGCGTCCATCGCCTCGTTCGCCAACCGGTCGGCGTAGGAGTTGCGCTCGCGCGGAATCCACGTGTAGCTGATCCGGTCGAACCGCGACGCCAGCGCTTTCGCCTTGCCGTGCAGTTCGATCAGGTCGGGGTGCTTGACCTTCCACCGTCCCGACATCTGCTCCACCAACAGCTTGGAATCCAGGTAGACCGCGGCTTCGGTGGCGCCGAGTTGCAGGGCGTCGTCCAAACCGGCCAGCAGTCCCCGATATTCGGCCACGTTGTTGGTGGCCCGGCCGATCGCCTGCTTGTTCTCCGCCAGCGCCGTCGAGCGGTCCTCGGTCCACACCACGGCGCCGTACCCGGCGGGGCCGGGGTTTCCACGCGACCCGCCGTCGGCCTCGATCACGACCTTCACTGGTCGCTCCCGTTGACCCGCAACAGGATCGCGCCGCACTCCGGGCAGCGCACCACATCGTCCTCGGCGGCCGCGGAGATGCGGGACATCTCGCCGCGGTCGATCTCCAGGCGGCAGGCACCGCAGCGGCGCCCCAGCAGCGGCCCGGCGCCCGGACCTCCCCCGGCTCGCTGGCGTTCGTAGAGCGCCGACAGGGCGGGATCCAGCGCGGCGCTCAGGGTCTCGCGGCGTGACGAATGCGCCTGGCGTGCCTCGCTGATTTCGGCGAGCGCGGCGTCGAGAGCCTGCCGGGCGCCGGCCAATTCGGCCTCCAGCGCCTCGACCCTGCCCTGTGCGTCGTCCAGTTGGGTCTGCAGCTCCTCGCGCCGCTCCAGCACGTCCAGCAGCGAATCTTCCAGGCTGGCCTGGCGGCGCGTCAGGGTCTCCAGCTCGTGCTGGAGGTCCGACAACTGCTTGGCGTCGGCCGCCCCGGACTGCAGCAAGGATCGGTCGCGGTCTTCGCGCTGGCGCACCGCCTCGATCTCGGACTCGAACCGCGACACCTGAGTGTCGATGTCCTCCAACGCGATTCGGATGGCACCCACGCGGTCGCCGGCGGCGGTGAGTTCCTCCTGCAGCCGCTCGCAGGCCTGCCGCTCCGCCAGATGGCCGGCCCGGTGCGTGATGCGGGACAGCTCCGCATCCAGCTTCGACAGCTCGAGGAGCGAACGCTGCTGAGCGACTTCAGCCTTCATCGCTGGTCACCTTCCATCTGCCCCATGTTCCACGGGTCGGTGCGGATGCCGCACACCCGCACCGTCAGCGCCGCACCGAAACGGGACCGCAGCAGTTCGGCGGCCTGCTCGCACCAGGGAAATTCGCTCGCCCAGTGCGCCACGTCCACCAGCGCGACACTAGAGGACCGGCGATGCTCGTCGGCCGGATGGTGCCGCAGGTCGGCCGTAACGTAGGCCTGCACGCCCGCGCCGGCCGCGGTCGCCAGCAGCGAGTCCCCGGCCCCGCCGCAGACCGCGACCCGCGACACCGGCGCGTCGGGGTCGCCGGCCGCGCGGACGCCCCACACCGTTGGCGGCAGCGCGGCGTCCACGCGGGACACGAAGTCGCGCAGCGGTTCCGGGCGCGCCAGGGTGCCGATGCGGCCCAGCCCGGCGTCGCCGGGCAGGGGCAGCAACGCGAACACGTCGAACGCGGGCTCCTCGTAGGGGTGGGCGGCGCGCATCGCGGTCAGCACGGCCGCCCGGATCCGCGCCGGCGCGACGACCTCGAACCGGTCCTCGGTCACTCGCTCGACGGTCCCGACGCTGCCGATCGCGGGGGACGCGCCCTCGTGCGGCAGGAACTGACCGATGCCGGTGATGCTCCAGCTGCACTGCGAGTAGTCGCCGATGTGCCCGGCGCCGGCCTCGAACATGGCCGCCTGCACGGCTTCGGAGTTTTCGCGAGGCACGTAGACGACCCACTTGTCCAGGTCTGGCGCGGCGGTTCGCGGCTCGAGGGCCGCTTCGACGGTGAGGCCGAGGGCGTGGGCCAGCGCGTCGGACACGCCGGGCGAAGCCGAGTCGGCGTTGGTGTGCGCGGTGAACAGCGAACGGCCCGTTCGGATCAGGCGGTGCACCAGCGCGCCCTTGGGCGTGCTCGCCGCCACCGTGTCCACTCCGCGCAGCAGCAACGGGTGATGGGCCAGCAGCAGGCCGCCCTCGGGAACTTCGTCGACGACCGCGGGCGTCGCGTCGACCGCAACGGTCACCGACTCGGTGGCATCGTCGGGGTCGCCGCACACCAGTCCCACCGAGTCCCACGGCTCGGCGAGCCGCGGTGGGTAGGCCTCGTCCAGCGCGTCGATGATGTCGGCCAGCCGCACGCTCATCGCCGCACCTCCGAGATCGCCCGAACCAGCAGCGGCCACTCCCTGCGCACCGCGGCCCGCAGGTAGCGCTCGTCGAGGCCGACGAACGTATCGCAGCGGCGAATGGCGATCCCCTTGTCCTGCAGGCTCTTTCGGACCTTATCGGCCCCCGGCAAGCGGAACAGCACGAACGGGGCCCGGCCGGCGACCACCTCGGCGCCCACCGACGTCAGGCCGGCGACCATCTCGGCGCGCACCTCCGCCAGCCGCGCGGCACCGGCCGCCGCCTCGGCGACGGACTGCCGGCCGCAACACGCCGCGATGGCCGAAAGCTGCAGCGTGCCCACCGGCCAGTGCGCGCGCCGAGCGGTCAACCGGGCCAACACCTCCGGTGACCCAAGGGCGTAGCCCACCCGCAGCCCCGCCAGCGCCCACGTCTTGGTCAGGCTGCGCAGCACCAGCACGTCGGGCAGCGACTCAGCGGCCAGCGACTCGGGCTCGCCGGGGATCGAATCGGCGAACGCCTCGTCGACCACCAGGATGCGGCCGGGCCGGCGCAGCGCGAACAGCTGCTCGCGGGTGTGCACCACCGAGGTGGGGTTGGTGGGATTGCCCACGACGACCAGGTCGGCGTCGTCGGGAATGCTCACCCCGTCCAGGGCGAAGGGCGGCTCGAGCACGACGTGGTGCACGGGCACCCCGGCGGCGGTGAGCGCGTCGGCCGGCTCGGTGAACGACGGCGCGACGATCGCCGCCCGCGTCGGGCGCAGGTTGCTCAGCAAGGCGAACCCCTCGGCCGCCCCCGCCAGCGGCAGCACCTCGTCGCGGGCCCGGCCGTGCCGCTCGGCGATCGCGTGCTGCGCCGAACGCACGTCCCGCGCGCTCGGGTAGGAAGCCAGATCGGGCAGTCGCGCGGCCAGCCGGCGCACCAGCCACTCGGGCGGGTGGGTGTGTCGGACGTTGACGGCGAAATCCAGCATCCCCGGTGCGACCGCCTGGTCACCGTGATAGCGCGCCGCAGGCGGGCTCATGTTCAGACTCGCCACCCGAGAAACACTAGTGGGCCGCCCGACCCCGTGGCACCGACACCGTCACACCCGCCGAGGACCATCGAGGACAATGGTGAGGTGACAGGCACAGCGTCGGCGGATCGCCCGGCTTCCCGCTACCAAGCAACGTCGCCGGCTGCGGCGCAACTGGTGATCTTCGACCTCGACGGCACGCTCACCGATTCCGCCGAGGGCATCGTGGCCAGCTTCCTGCACGCGCTCGAGCACGTCGGCGTCGCGGTGCCCGACGGCGACCTGGTGGCCCAGATTGTGGGCCCGCCGATGGACGACACCTTCCGCGCCATGCTGGGCGAGGGGGCCGAGCCGGCGATCGCGGCGTTCCGCGCCGAATACGGCAGCCGCGGCTGGGCGATGAACACCCTGTTCGACGGCATCGAGCCGCTGCTGGCCGACCTGAGCGCCGCCGGCGTCCGGCTCGCCGTGGCCACCTCGAAGCTGGAACCGACGGCGCGGCGCATCCTCGCCCACTTCGGGCTCGATCGGCATTTCGAGGTGATCGCCGGGGCCAGCCCCGACGGCTCGCGCAAGACCAAGGTCGACGTGCTCACGCACGCACTCGAACAGCTGCAGCCTCTGCCGGAAAGGGTGCTGATGGTCGGCGACCGCAGCCACGACGTGCACGGCGCGGCCGCGCACGGCATCGACACGGTGGTGGTCGGCTGGGGTTACGGCCAAGCCGACTTCCCCGACGGCGCGGCGGTCGCCGGCGCCACGGCGGTGACGCACGCCGCCACCATCGACGAGCTGCGGGCGGTGCTGGGTGTCTGAGCGCGAGCCGCTGCACGTCACGTTCGTCTGCACCGGAAACATCTGCCGGTCGGTGATGGCCGAGAAGATGTTCGCCGACCAGCTGCGGCGCCGCGGCCTGGCCGACGCGGTCCGGGTGACCAGCGCGGGCACCGGCAACTGGCACGTCGGCGAATGCGCCGACCGCCGGGCGACCGACGTGCTGCGCGCCCACGGCTACTCCACCGACCATCGCGCCGCGCAGGTCGACGCCGACCATCTGCGCGCCGACCTGGTGGTGGCCTTGGGCCGCAACCACCTTCGGATGCTGCGCGAGTTGGGCGTCGACGAGGAGCGGGTGCGGATGCTGCGCTCCTTCGACCCGCGGTCGGGCGCGCACGCCCTCGACGTCGACGACCCGTACTACGGCGACGCCCAAGATTTCGAGGACGTCTTCACCGTCATCGAGGCGTCGCTGCCCGGCCTGCACGCGTGGGTCGACGATCGACTCGGCCGGAACGGATCCGGCTGACATGCGTCGGCTGGCGTTTCTGCTGCGGCCCGGCTGGATAGCCCTGGCGCTGGTGGTCATCGCCTTCACCTACCTGTGCTTCACGGTGCTGGCGCCGTGGCAGCTGGGTAAGCACAACCGGACGTCGCGGGAGAACCGTCAGATCGAGCATTCCCTCAACACCGCGCCCGTTCCCATCAAAACGCTTCTACCACAACAGGATTCGTCTGCCCCGGACGCGCAGTGGCGCCGGGTAACGGCCACCGGGCGCTACCTGCCCGGCGTCCAGGTGCTGGCCCGGCTGCGGGTGATCGAGGGCAAGCCGGCATTCGAGGTGCTGGCCCCGTTCGTCGTCGACGACGGACCCACCGTCCTCGTCGACCGCGGTTACGTGCGGCCCGAGCAGGGGGCCGAGGTCCCGCCCATCCCACCGCCGCCGCAGGATCCGGTCACCATCACCGCCAGGCTGCGCGATTCCGAGCCCGTCGCCGCCGGGAAGGATCCCTTCTCGCAAGACGGTGTGCCGCAGGTGTATTCGATCAACACCGGGCAGGTCGCGGCACTGACCAAGGTGCCGCTGGCCGGGTCCTACCTTCAGCTGACCGAAAACCAGCCCGGCGGGCTCGGCGTGATCGACGTGCCGCATCTGGACGCGGGCCCGTTCCTGTCCTACGGCATCCAGTGGATTTCGTTCGGCATCGTGGCCCCGCTCGGATTGGGCTACTTCGTGTATTCCGAGATCCGCGTCCGCCGCCGAGAAAAGCAGCAGCGACCCGAGGCGGTTACGTCAGCGGCGCCGAAGACGGTGGAGGCGAAACTCGCCGATCGCTACGGCCGCCGGCGCTAGCGAGCTCCATCGTGCGCTGAGGGCCTTCAGTGTGCGCTGAGGGCTAGGAACTCGCGATTATTCCGCCCTGGATGCACTTCCGATGCCGCCGTCGCACACTCGGCGCCTCGCAAGCGCTCTCGATGCCCCGCACAGCCCGACGAACAGCGCGGCGCCCGCCTGCACCGTGCGCGACAGCGCCACCGCCCGGCGCAGGTCGGCCACCGTCGGCTCGTGGCCGTCGCCCAGCGTGGGGCGGATCTGCAGCTCGTGGTGGTACTGCGTGGGCCCGCCCAGCCGCACGCCGAGCGCCCCGGCGAAGGCCGCCTCGACGACGCCGGCGTTGGGGCTGGGGTGGCGGGCGGCATCGCGGCGCCAGGCCCGCACCGCGCCCGAGGGCGACCCGCTCACGAACGGCGCGCACATCACCACCAGGGCCGCGGTCGCCCGCGCGCCCACGTAGTTGGCGGCATCGTCCAATTTCGCTGCGGCCCAGCCGAATCGGGCGTAGCGCCCCGAGCGGTAGCCGATCATCGAGTCGAGCGTGTTGACGCCGCGGTACGCCAGCACCGCGGGCACCCCGCCCGCGGTGGCGCACAGCAGCGGCGCCACCTGGGCGTCGGACGTGTTCTCCGCGATCGATTCCAGCGACGCCCGCGTCAGCCCGGCGCCGTCCAGCCAGGCCGGGTCCCGCCCGCACAGCGACGGCAGCAGCCGGCGCGCGGCCTCGATGTCGCCGCGTTCCAGCAGCTCCGACATCGCCAGGCCGGTGCGCGCCAACGAGGTTCCGCCCACCGACACCCAGGTGGCCGCCGCGACGGCCGCGATCGACCAGGGCCGGCCGCGGCGGTCGGCGGCTCGTTGCAGCGCTGCCCCGAGCAGGGCCACGCCCCCGACCAGCACGCCGACGTGCAGCGCCCCGGCGGCCCGGGTATCGCGGTAGGTCATGCGCTCGACGGCGGCCGCGGCCCGGCCGAACGCCGCGACCGGATGCCCGCGTGCCGGGTCGCCCAGCGCCACGTCGGCGAGGTAACCCACCAGCACGCCGGCAAGCCGCGTCGCAACCACCTCGGCAGCGTCTCACACGCGGTCGGACCGCCCACGCGGGCGCAACCAACGCTCTAGGCCATGGCGAGGATGCCCGCGAAGATCACCACGGCGATCAGCAGGCCGATTACCCACCAGATCAGCAGGGATGGTTCGAGCGAGCCGGTCGCAACGGCCGCCCGGTGCCGCGCCGGCCCGGTGGCCGAGACGCCGAATTGGGTGCTCATTCCGCTAGGCGTGCCCGTTTTCGGGCGGTTGTAACCCGCGGCACATGGTTCACTCGAAGACATGGCGTCGTCCGCGACGAAGCGGCCCGCGGCCCGGGTCTCCGACCTGCTGAACCCCGCGGCCGTGTTGTTGCCCGCCGCCAACGTGATCATGCAGTTGTCGTTGCCCGGCGTCGGGTACGGCGTGCTGGAGAGCCCGGTGGACAGCGGCAACGTCTACAAGCATCCGTTCAAACGGGCCCGCACCACCGGCACCTACCTGGCGGTCGCCACCATCGGGACGGAGTCCGACCGCGCGCTGATCCGCGGCGCCGTGGACACCGTGCACCGGCAGGTCCGCTCGACGTCGGCAAGCCCGGTGCCCTACAACGCGTTCGACCCGAAGTTGCAGCTGTGGGTGGCCGCGTGCCTCTACCGCTATTTCGTCGACCAGCATGAATTCCTGCACGGCCCGCTCGATGACGCCGCGGCCGACGCCGTCTATCTCGACGCCGCCCGGCTCGGCACCACGCTGCAGGTGCCTGAGGGCATGTGGCCGGCGGACCGGGCGGCGTTCGACGCGTACTGGAAGCGCTCGCTCGACGAGCTGCGCATCGACCCTCCCGTGCGCGAGCATCTGCACGGCGTCGCCTCCCTGGTCTTCCTGCCGTGGCCGCTGCGCGTACTGGCCGGTCGGTTCAACCTGTTTGCGACGACGGGGTTCTTGGCCCCGGAGTTTCGGGCGTTGATGGGCCTGGACTGGTCGCCGGGCCAGCAGCGCCGGTTCGGGTGGCTGCTGTCCGCGCTGCGGGTGGCCGACCTGTTCCTACCGCACGGAATCTGGCTGCTCGGGTACCAGATCTACTTGTGGGACATGCGATTTCGCGCCCGACGCGGTTGGCGGATCGTCTAGGACCGCACCGTCGCGAAGAACGCGCGAACGTCGTCGACGAACAGCTCCGGTTGCTCGAACGCGGCGAAGTGCCCGCCGCGCTCCATGTCCGTCCAGTGCGTGATGTTGTAGGCCGGCTCGCACCAGCTCCTGGGCGCCTTCAGCAGCTCGTGCGGGAAAGCCGCCACGCCCGTGGGCAATTCGACGCGGTCCAGCTGCCCAAACACCCTGAAGCTCTCCCAGTACAGGCGGGCCGAGGACGCGCCGCTGTTGGTCACCCAATAGAGCATCACGTTGTCGAGCAACTCGTCTCGGGTGAACACGTTTTCCGGGTGGCCGTCGCAATCGGCCCACGCCCAGAACTTTTCGACGATCCACGCCAGCTGCCCCACCGGTGAATCGGCCAGCCCGTAGCCCAGCGTCTGCGGCCGGGTGGACTGCTGCTTGGAATAGCCGGTGCCCCACTTGCGGTGCTCGGCCATCGCGGCCATCGCCCGTTGCTCCTCCGGGGTCGGGTCGGCCAGCGATTCCTTGGTGGGTCGCCCGATCGGCATGTTGAGGTGGATGCCCGCGCAGTGGCCGCGGTTTCGGCCGATCTGGGTGGTCACGGCGGCGCCCCAGTCGCCGCCCTGGGCGCCGTAACGGTCGTAGCCCAGGCGCAGCATCAGCGTCTCCCACGCCTCGGCGATCTTCTCGACACCCCAGCCCGTGCGGGAGGGCTTGCCGGAGAACCCGTACCCGGGAAGCGACGGGCAGACCACGTGAAAGGCGTCCTCGGCGCGCCCGGACGCCGGATTGGTCAGCGGCTCGATCACCTTGTGGAACTCTACGATCGAGCCGGGCCAGCCGTGGGTGATCAGCAGCGGGAACGCGTCGGCATGCGGCGAGCGCTGGTGGATGAAATGGATGTCCAGCCCGTCGATTTCGGTGACGAACTGGTGGAAGCGATTGAGCGCGGCCTCCCGGGACCGCCAGTCGTATTCGTCGGCCCAATAGGCCGCCAGGTCGCGGGTGTAGGCCAGCGGCATGCCCTGGCTCCAGTCGTCCACGCATTCGGCTTCCGGCCAGCGCGTGCGAGCCAGCCGCGAGCTCAGGTCCTCCAGGACGGCGTCAGGGACGTCGATGCGAAACGGTTCCACGGATTGCTCGGTCACGCCCCCGAGGTTGCCACATCGCCGGGAAGGCCCGCGAGTGAATCGCAGCCTGACCGATCCGACAATCCGAATTACCGCTACGCCGGGCCCAATGACTTTAAGCGGCAAGCCGACTCACCTTGGGTTGAGCCTCAGTTCGTTTGGTCGAATCGCTCGCGTTGCCGGACTCCGTATGCCGCCGCTTTAACGGCCTCGTCGTCTTCCATCCCGGATCCCAGGGCACCGCCCAATGTTGCGACTGCCGCAACCAACCAGGCCATCAACAACAGGGTCGAGAGGTTGACGGGGTGACCGATGTTATGAGCGACCATTTGCGGGGGGAGGGTCCACCACGCAGTGAGCAGTAACAGGATGAACAGCCCAACATGGAAAACGATGACGCCGATCAGCAGGGTGACGACAGTGGAGACGTTGTACAACACCGCGCGTTCACGTTCGTCGGCCGAATGCGGGCGCTCCCAGAGCTTGTGTTCGATGATGAGCCAGGCGATCATCGCCGCGCTCGCCAAGATCGTTGCGGTGCTCAATCGCCACGAGCCCATAGACGCGGACAGCTGCCAAATCGTCGGATACGCGAGGCTGACTGCCCCTGTGGCGAATGCCGCCATCATCACTTTGGACATGCCGGTAACCAATCGCCACGGGCGGTTGGCGTAAACCATGCCCGTCAGAAGCCGCAGCCGGGACAGGGCTGTCGGCGCGACGTAGCGGACAACGTCATCCTCCTGTCGCCGCGTCAGTCGCTTTACCGACGGAGTGTGCTCGTCCGACTGGTCGGTGACCTCGGCGACGATGGTCCGCGCCAAATGCCCCACCCGACGATCGATGAACACACCACCTACCCCTGGAATGGAAATCACTCCGAGTCGGTCGGGCACGCTGATCTCGGCTATCACCGGCGTTGTCCCCCGGCGTCGGGGTAGGTCCGTCAGGTAGATGACAATGTCTTCGCTCTCCCCACCCGGGTCGATGGCGCCGACCACGTCTGAGACTTCGGCATGCTCGTCGATCGGATAGGCCTGACGGCGCACCGACACGTCCCACCTGTCCTGCGCGGGGGCCCAGTCCGTGAGCGCGCTTGCAAGCGGATCAGACAGACGCTCGGCAATCGCCGCGGGCGCTCCGGGATCGGCGATAAGCAAGATTGACGATGGTTCCCCTGGCATCGTCCTCGCCTACCCGCGCTCCGAGCGGCCAAACTTTGTCGCCGCCGCGGCACGCGTCCGCGCGACTAATGCCCTGAGTGCATTTGGTGGGCGCGGACGGTATCGAACCGCCGACCGCTGGTGTGTAAAACCAGAGCTCTACCACTGAGCTACGCGCCCGTGCCCGAGGCAGGCTACACGCACAACGCCCGAGTACCCAAAACTTTCAGCCCCGCAAAGCGGCCAGCGCGTCGGTCCACAGCCGCTGGTTGCGGGATTCGCCGGGCTGTTTCATCTCGGCGAACCGGATGACGCCGGACTTGTCGATGACGAAGGTGCCGCGATTGGGGTAGCCGGCCTCGTCATTGAACACGCCGTAGGCCTGGCTGACCTCGCCGTGCGGCCAGAAATCCGACAGCACCGGGAAGGTAAACCCGCTCTCCAGCGACCAGATCCGGTGCGTGGGCGGCGGACCCACCGAGATGGCCAGCGTCGCGCTGTCGTCGTTCTCGTAGTCGGGCAGGTGATCGCGCAACTGGTCCAGCTCGCCCTGGCAGATGCCGGTGAACGCCAGTGGGAAGAACACCAGCAGCACGTTCTTGGCGCCGCGATAGGAGCTCAGGGTGACCCGCTGTTGGTTCTGGTCGCGCAGTGTGAAGTCCGGGGCGGTGGCGCCAACGGGCAGCATCAACGCTTCCCGGTTCGCGACTTCGGCTGCACCAGCCGGCTGGCGCTCCAGTCACCCAGGTTGACCGACGACGTCGGCATCAGGCCGGCGGTGGGGGCCGCCTCGGCGATCTCGGCCGGCAGAACGTGGCCGGGCTTGCCGGTCTTGGGCGTCAGCACCCAGATCACGCCGTCCTCGGCCAGCGGGCCGATCGCGTCCATCAGGGTGTCCACCAGGTCGCCGTCCCCGTCTCGCCACCACAACAGCACCACGTCGACGACCTCGTCGGTGTCCTCGTCGAGCAGGTCACCGCCGCATGCTTCCTCGACGTCAGCACGGATTTCGTCGTCGGTGTCCTCGTCCCAGCCCCATTCCTGGACAACTTGGTCCCGTTGGATGCCCAGTTTGCGAGCGTAGCTCGGGGCGTGATCCGCCGCGACCACCGTGGAGCCTCCTTAAACCGTGCCGCCTCGTGCGATGGGGATTATCGTCGCACAGCCGCAACCGGCTCGACACCCGCGCCTTTAGAAGGATGCCAGGCACAGTTTCAGCGCCTTCGTCTTGGCGTCGTTGAGCCGGTCCACCCGCCGATTGAATTCGCCCGTCGCCGCGTGGGTGCCGATGGCGTTGGCCACCCCATGCGCCGCGTCGATGTACATGTTGAACGCGTCCTTCAACTGCTGGGACAGCGCGTCGTTGAAGCTGTTGCTGACCGTGTCGGCGCTGTTGTTCAGCGCGTCGATCGCCGGGCCCTCCGTCGGGCCGGTGTTGCGCCCCGCGTTGAACGCCCCGACGAAGATGTTGACCTTGTCGATCGCGTCCTTGCTCGTGGTGGCCAGGTTGTCGCACGACGTCCGCACCGCCCGGGTGGTCAGCGATTGTTGGCGCTGGGACTCGCGCACCCGCGACGTCGCCGACGACGCGGACGCCGATGCGGACACCGACTGCCGATACGCCGGGGCCACCTGGGTGTCGGGGGTGGCCGTGCCGTTGGTGACGGTGGTACACCCGACGATCCCCATCAGCGTCGCCGCAATACATCCGAGCGCCAGAGCACCTCGCCTGGGGAAGCTCCCCGCAAGGGCGGCACGCGATCCGCTGAGCACGGCTCAGACGTTACCGGGTGGGTTTCCCGATCGTCCCGCTACGCACGAGTTCGTGTCCGCCGCGTGAACCCGCGCCCGCTACCAGGCGTCGGCTAGCCCTGCCAAACGCTGGTGCGGCACGATAGAGGGATACGGTGCGCAGCACCCCGAGGGCGCAAGCCCCGACAACTACAGGAGCAGTGCGTTGACAACCGAGTTCGCGCGCCACGATCTGGCCAAAACCCCTAGCAGCGCAAGCGAACCCGACCGCGTTCGGGTGATCCGCGAAGGCGTCGCGTCGTACCTGCCCGACATCGACCCCGAAGAGACGTCGGAGTGGCTGGAGTCCTTCGACGAACTCCTCGAGCGCTCCGGCCCGGCGCGGGCGCGCTACCTGATGCTGCGGCTGCTGGAACGGGCCGGGGAACAGCGCGTCGCCATCCCCTCGCTCACGTCAACCGATTACGTCAACACGATCCCGACCGAACTGGAACCGTGGTTCCCCGGCGACGAGGACGTCGAGCGGCGCTTCCGGGCGTGGATCCGGTGGAACGCCGCCATCATGGTGCACCGCGCCCAGCGGCCGGGAGTCGGCGTGGGGGGCCACATTTCGACGTACGCGTCGTCGGCGGCGCTGTACGAGGTCGGCTTCAACCACTTCTTCCGCGGCAAATCGCATCCCGGCGGCGGCGACCAGGTCTTCATCCAGGGCCACGCGTCCCCGGGCATCTATGCGCGCGCGTTCCTCGAAGGCCGGCTCAGCGAGGACCGGCTCGACGGCTTCCGCCAGGAACACAGCCACGCCGGCGGCGGGTTGCCGTCCTACCCGCACCCACGGCTGATGCCCGACTTCTGGGAATTCCCCACCGTGTCGATGGGACTGGGGCCGCTCAACGCCATCTACCAGGCGCGGTTCAACCACTACCTGCACGACCGCGGCATCAAGGACACCTCCGATCAGCACGTGTGGTGCTTCCTGGGCGACGGCGAGATGGACGAGCCGGAAAGCCGCGGGCTGGCGCACGTCGGCGCGCTCGAGGGGCTGGACAACCTGACCTTCGTGATCAACTGCAACCTGCAGCGCCTCGACGGCCCGGTGCGCGGCAACGGCAAGATCATCCAGGAGCTGGAGTCGTTCTTCCGGGGCGCCGGCTGGAACGTCATCAAGGTGGTCTGGGGCCGCGAGTGGGACGCCCTGCTGCACGCCGACCGCGACGGCGCGCTGGTGAACCTGATGAACACCACCCCCGACGGCGACTACCAGACGTACAAGGCCAACGACGGCGCCTACGTGCGCGACCACTTCTTCGGCCGCGACCCGCGCACCAAGGCGCTCGTCGAGAACATGACCGACGCCGAGATCTGGAACCTCAAGCGCGGCGGCCACGACTACCGCAAGGTGTACGCCGCCTACCGGGCCGCGATCGACCACAAGGGTCAGCCGACCGTGATCCTGGCCAAGACCATCAAGGGCTACTCGCTGGGCGCGCACTTCCAGGGCCGCAACGCCACCCATCAGATGAAAAAGCTTGCGCTGGAAGACCTTAAGCGCTTCCGGGACTCCATGCGGATCCCGGTCAGCGACGCCCAGCTGGACGAGAACCCCTACCTGCCGCCGTACTACCACCCCGGGCCGGACGCCCCGGAGATCCGCTACATGCTCGACCGTCGGCGCACGCTGGGCGGCTTCCTGCCCGAGCGCCGCACCAAGGCCAAGGCGCTCAAGCTGCCGCCCCGCGACATCTACGCCGCGCTGAAGAAGGGGTCGGGCACCCAGGAGGTCGCCACCACCATGGCGACCGTGCGCACCTTCAAGGAAGTGTTGCGGGACAAGGAGATTGGGCCGCGCGTCGTCCCGATCATTCCCGACGAGGCGCGCACGTTCGGCATGGACTCGTGGTTCCCGTCGCTGAAGATCTACAACCGCCTCGGCCAGCTGTACACCGCGGTCGACGCCGAGCTGATGCTGGCCTACAAGGAAAGCGAAGTCGGACAGATCCTGCACGAGGGCATCAACGAGGCCGGGTCGGTGGGGTCGTTCATCGCGGCCGGCACGTCGTACGCGACGCACAACGAGCCGATGATCCCGATCTACATCTTCTATTCGATGTTCGGCTTCCAGCGCACCGGCGACGGCCTGTGGGCCGCCGCGGACCAGATGGCCCGCGGCTTCCTGCTCGGGGCGACCGCGGGGCGCACCACGCTGACCGGCGAGGGCCTGCAGCACGCCGACGGCCACTCGCTGCTGCTGGCCAGCACCAACCCGGCGGTGGTGGCCTACGACCCGGCGTTCGCTTATGAGATCGCCTACATCGTCGAGAGCGGGCTGGCCCGGATGTTCGGGGACAACCCGGAGGACGTGTACTTCTACATCACCGTCTACAACGAGCCGTACGTGCAGCCGCCGGAGCCGGAGAACTTCGATCCCGAGGGCGTGTTGCGGGGCATCTACCGCTACCGCCCCGCCACCGAGCAGCGCGCCAACACCGCGCAGCTCCTGGCGTCCGGCGTGGCGATGCCCTCGGCGCTGCAGGCGGCCGAGATGCTGGCCACCGAGTGGGACGTGGCGGCCGACGTGTGGTCGGTGACCAGCTGGGGCGAGCTGAACCGCGACGGCCTGGCCGTCGAGAAGGCGCGGCTGCGGCACCCCGACCGCCCGGCCGGCACCGCCTACGTGACCCAGGCGCTGGCGAACGCCACCGGGCCGGTCGTCGCCGTGTCGGACTGGATGCGCGCGGTGCCCGAGCAGATCCGGCCGTGGGTGCCCGGCACATTCGTCACCCTGGGCACCGACGGGTTCGGCTTCTCCGACACCCGGCCCGCCGCGCGGCGCTACTTCAACACCGACGCCGAGTCGCAGGTGGTCGCGGTGCTGGAGGCACTGGCGCGCGACGGCGAGATCGACCCGTCGGTGCCGGTCGCGGCGGCCCGGCAGTACAAGATCGACGACGTGCAGGCCGCCCCGGAGCAGACGTCCGACCCCGGGGTGGCCTGAGGGCCTCCCACGCTGACCTGCTTCCCGCGAGTGTGCGGCCAGCCGCACAGTGGGCGCCGAAGCTGCGGCCAGCCGCACACTCGACGTCCCGCAAGGCGCGCCACCCCCGCCTCCTTTGGCACTTCCATCTAAAAAATGGCGTAGGTTTTAGCTGTGAATGACAATCCGTTCGCCGGCCCGTTCGCGAAGCAGCCGCGCTCGCCGCTCGAACTGCTGGACACGGTCCCGGACTCCGTCCTGCGCCGGCTGAAGCAGCACTCCGGCCGGCTGGCCACCGAGGCGGTGTCGGTCATGGGCGATCGGTTGCCGTTCTTCGCCGATCTCGAGGCATCGCAGCGGGCCAGTGTGGCCTTGGTGGTGCAGACGGCGATCAACAACTTCGTCGAGTGGATGCAGGACCCGCACAGCGACGTCAGCTACACCGCCCAGGCGTTCGAGCTGGTGCCCCAGGACCTGGCCCGCCGGATCGCTCTGCGACACAGCGTGGACATGGTCCGCGTCACCATGGAGTTCTTCGAAGAGGTGCTGCCGCTGGTGGCCCGCTCCGAGGAGCAGCTGACCGCGCTGACCGTCGGCGTCCTGAAGTACAGCCGCGACCTGGCGTTCACCTCCGCCTCGGCCTACGCGAACGCCGCCGAGGCGCGCGGCACCTGGGACAGCCGCATGGAGGCCAGCGTCGTCGACGCGGTCGTCCGCGGCGACACCGGTCCCGAGCTTTTGTCCCGGGCCGCGGCGCTGAACTGGGACACCACCGCCCCGGCCACGGTCGTGGTCGGGGTCCCCGCGCCCGGCCCCGACGGGTCGACCGGCCCGGGCGACGACCAGCGGGCCAGTCCTGTCTCTTATACACATC
>NZ_LATC01000079.1:0-22347 GCF_001414075.1 Mycobacterium sp. UM_11
GCTCCACACCTACAATCACCACCGCGGCCACACCGCACTCGGCGGCCAACCACCCGCCACTCGCGTACCTAACCTCTCAGGTCAGTACACCTAGCCCTCGGCCCCGAGCGCCAAGTCGGCCTCGGACTCCTCGCGCTTGAGTTGGGCCAGCTTGCGGTCCTCGACCGCCGCTTCCCGGTGCTTCGCCGCGGATTTGCGGTGCACGCCCACGTGAGACACGCCTAGTTCGACGGTTCGGTCTTGCACCTTCGCGACTTCTTCGTGTTTGCGGGCGGAGTCCTCGAAGCTCCGGGCCGCCGACAGCCCCGCGTGTGCGGCGCGTTCGCGAGCCTGCGCGGCTCTACGTTCGGCGCGCTCGACATCTTGTGCAGTGAAGACTTCGTCGCGTGACTGGCCTGCGGTGTCCATGGCGTCTCCTTGTGTCCCGTGCAGATGCAGGTACCCCGCACGGAGGGTTTAACGCCTTGCGAAGGAGAACTGGTGGTGCGGGCGGAGGGACTCGAACCCTCAAGCTCTCACGAGCACCGGCACCTAAAGCCGGCATGTTTGCCAATTTCATCACGCCCGCAGCGTGCCGATCGTACCGCTGCGTTCGCGGCCCTACCCGCCGACAGCGCGCCTCGACGAATTCGTCGGCCCCAAGTCGTGAGCGGTAGGTTCATGGGGTGTCCACCACCCGTCGTCGCAGGCCCGCGCTGATCGCCTTGGTGATCGTCGCGGCGTGCGGATGCCTGGCGCTGGGCTGGTGGCAGTGGACCAGGTTCCAGTCGGTCTCGGGCACGTTCCAGAACCTCGGCTACGCGTTGCAATGGCCGCTGTTCGCTTGGTTCTGCGTGTACGCCTACCGCAAATACGTCCGCTACGAAGAGATGCCACCCGAGCCCCGGCGGGAAGCCCAATCCGAGATTCCCGCCGGCTTGCTCCCCGAGCGCCCCAAGCCGACGCCCCAGCCGCCCGACGATCCGGCGCTCGCGGAGTACAACGCCTACCTTGCCGAGTTGGCCAAACAGGACACCGAAAAACAGAACAGGACCACCGCATGACCACACCCGAGCCGCCCGGAGCGCCGGCGTCCGCCTTCCCCATCGAGAAGATTCGCACCGCACTGCTCGCCTACCGGATCATGGCGTGGACGACCGGCCTCTGGTTGATCGCGCTGTGCTACGAGATCGTCTCGCACCTCGTCATGCACCACGAGATCCGCTGGATCGAGGTGGTCCACGGCTGGGTCTACTTCATCTACGTGTTGGCCGCGTTCAATCTGGCGGTCAAGGTGCGGTGGCCGATTGCCAAGACGATAGGTGTGCTGCTCGCGGGGACCATCCCGGTGCTGGGCATCATCGTCGAGCAGGTCCAGACCAGGGACGTCAAGACCCGCTTCGGCCTTTAAGGCGCGCTAGACCAACTCGCGCAGCGCCGGCACCAACAGCGCGAGGGCGCGCCCGCGATGGGAGACCGCGTCCTTCTCTTCGGGGCTGAGTTCCGCGGCGGTGCGCCCGGACCCGTTCGGAACGAAGACCGGGTCATAACCGAAGCCGCCGTCGCCGCGCGGTGCCCGCGCGATGCTGCCGGGCCACTCGCCGCGGACGACGACCTCGCCGGTCGGCCCGGCCAGGGCGCAGGCGGACACGAACGCGGCGCCGCGCCGTTCGTCGGGCACGTCGCGCAACTGCGCGAGCAGCAGCGCGGTGTTGGCGGCGTCGTCGCCGTGGTTGCCCGACCAGCGCGCCGAGAGCACCCCGGGCATCCCGTTCAACGCGGCCACTTGAAGACCGGAGTCGTCGGCCACCGCGGCAAGCCCGGTCGCGGCGAACGCGTCCCGCGCCTTGGCCAGCGCGTTGTCCTCGAAGGTCGCGCCCGTTTCGGGCGCCTCATCGAAGGGGGGCACGTCCCGCAAGGACAGCAACGTCAGCCCCGTCAGGCCGGCGGCGTCGAGCACCCGGCGCAATTCGGCCAGCTTCTTGGGGTTGCGGCTGGCGACCAATACGCGCGTCAGCTGCCGAACGCCTTCGGCGGCGGCGCCCCCTCGGGCAGCTCGCCCGGATACGGCTGGGCCAGCGCCTCACGCTGGGCGGCGAACAACTTGTCGCAGGCGGCCAGCGCCACGTCGAGCAGCTTGTCCAGCGTCGACCGCGGGAAGGTCGCCCCCTCACCGGTGCCCTGAACCTCGACGAGGGTCCCGGTGTCGGTGGCGACGACGTTCATGTCGACCTCGGCGCGTGCGTCTTCCTCGTAGGGCAGGTCCACCCGGATCCTGCCGTCGACCACCCCGACGCTGACCGCCGCGATGGCGCACGACAGCGGCCGCGGGTCGGACAGCTTGCCCGCCGCGGCCAGGTAGGTCACGGCGTCGGACAGCGCCACGAAGGCGCCGGTGATGGCGGCGGTGCGGGTGCCGCCGTCGGCCTGCAACACGTCGCAGTCGACGGCGATCGTGTTCTCCCCCAACGCCCTAAGGTCGATGCAGGCCCGCAGCGACCGGCCGATCAGCCGGCTGATCTCCTGGGTGCGGCCGGACAACCGCCCCTTCACGGATTCGCGGTCGGAGCGCGTGTGGGTGGCCGATGGCAGCATCGCGTACTCCGCGGTCAGCCAACCCAGACCGGATCCCTTGCGCCAGCGCGGCACCCCCTCGGTGACGCTGGCGGTGCACATGACCTTGGTGTGGCCGAATTCGATCAGCACCGATCCCGCCGGATGGTCGGTGAAACCGCGGGTGATGACTACCGGGCGAAGCTCGTCGTCAAGGCGGCCGTCTTCTCGTCTGGTCACGACGCAACCCTAACGCGGGACGGTCAGACCCTTTCAGAGCGGCGGATATCGAACGTTTCGCCGCACACCACCGCATGCACGGGTCCGTCGAACTCCGCCTTGGCCTCGGTGATCACGTCCTCGCGCGAGGTCCACGGCGGGATGTGCGTCAGCAGCAGCTCGCGGACGCCGGCCTCGGTCGCGATCCTGCCGGCCTCGGTACCCGACAGGTGCAGGGCGGGCGGGCGGTCCGGCGAGTGGGTCCAGGAGGCTTCGCAGAGGAAGACGTCGGCGTCGCGGGCCAGCTCGACGAGCTGGTCGCAGACGCCGGTGTCGCCGCTGTAGACGAACGAGGCGCCGGTGGCATCGGTGATCCGCATGCCGTAGGACTCCGTCGGGTGGGCCACCACCCGCGGCGTCACGGTGAGCGACCCGAACGTGACCGGCTCGCCGTCGACCCAGTGCCGAACGTCGAAAATGTCTGAGCAGTCGTCGATTTCGCCGCCGTAGGGTGACGACGCCGCGCCCAGGCGGGACCAGGTGTCGCCGGGCCCGTACAACAACGCCTTGCCGTCCGGTCGCGACGGGTGGTACCGGCGCCACACGAACAAACCGGGAAGATCCAGACAGTGGTCGGCGTGCAGATGGGACAACAGCACGTGCACGGAGGCGGGATCGGCATAGCGCTGGAGCGCGCCAAGCACACCGCCGCCGAAGTCGATGACCATCGGCGGGGTGTCCGGTGCCCGGAGCAGATATCCCGACGCGGGCGAATCCGGCCCCACCACGCTGCCCGAGCAGCCGAGCACGGTTATTCGCACGGACACTACTGTGCCATGCCCGATGGGACCGTGACGAAAACATCGCCGCATTCATGTGATGAGAATCTCGCCATCGGAGCTAGTCGATCCGCACGTGGTGAACGGGTTGCACGCCGGTGACCGCGGGACCCAGAAATCGGGCCGCCAATCGGGTGAATGCCTCGGGGTCGCCGGTGGCCTCGAAGACCCGGGTCGCGGGCGGCGCATCATGCGGTCGGAGCAGGTCGCGCTCGGTGAGCACCCGCAGCACCTCCTTGGCGGTTTCCTCGGCGCTCGACACGAGGGTCACGTGCTCCCCCATCGCCAGCTGGATCAGCCCCGACAGCAGCGGGTAGTGCGTGCACCCGAGCACCAGCGTGTCGACCTGGGCGCGCTGCAGCGGTTCGAGGTATCCCTCGGCCAGCCCGAGCACCTGACGGCCGCTCGTCACGCCCCGCTCGACGAAGTCGACGAAGCGCGGGCAGGCCACGGCGGTGATCTCGGTGTCGCGGGCCGCCGCGAACGCGTCCTGATACGCGTGCGAGTTGATGGTCGCCTGCGTGCCGATGACCCCGATCCGGCCGTTACGCGTCGTGGCGACCGCGCGGCGCACAGCCGGCAGGATCACCTCGACGACGGGTACGTCGTAACGCTCGCGGGCGTCACGCAGGCAGGCGGCCGACGCCGTATTGCACGCGATCACCAACGTCTTGACGCCGCGCCCGACCAGGTCGTCGCCGATGGCCAACGCGTGCGCGCGCACCTCCGGAATGGTGAGCGGACCGTACGGCCCGTTGCCGGTGTCACCGACGTAGACGATGTCCTCGTCGGGGAGTTGGTCGATGATCGCCCGCGCGACCGTCAGTCCCCCGACGCCGGAGTCGAAGATCCCGACGGGCGCCAACGGCGAGCTCATGCGGAGGGTCGCGGCGTGGCGGCGCCGCCCTTTCTGTTGGCACGCGCCTTGCGTTCCGGCGCGGACAACCAGTACGCGGCGATGACGCCGGCGATCGCGCCGCACAGGTGCCCCTGCCACGACACGCCCCCGCACCTGCCCAGCACCGGCATGGCGCCCAGCAGCACTCCGCCGTAGGCGAACAGCACCACCAGCCCGATCACGATGTCGGTGAATCGCCGGACGAAGATCCCGAACACCAGCAAAAAGGCCAGCCAGCCGAAGATCAGGCCGGAGGCGCCGATGTGATCTGTGGGCCCGCAGGAGCTGCCCACGTCGCCGATCAGCCACGTGCCGAAGCCGCCCAGGATCCACACGATCGCGGTGGCCCAGACGAACCGGCTCAGCCCGGCCAGCGTCATCAGAAAACCCAGCACCAGCAGCGGGATCGTATTGGCGATCAGGTGCTGCCAATTGGCGTGCAACACCGGGGCGAAGACGATCCCCCACAGCCCGTCGGCCTCGAGCGGCCTGATGCCGTTCGCGTCCAGCGAATGCCGGGTCAGCTGGTCGATCAGCTCGATGAGGTAGAGCAGCGCGACGAAGGTGAGGATCGTGGCCCCGCCGACCATCCACGCGGGCCGCTTCGCCCGCGCCCCGGATGCACCCGATCGTCCCGTCGGGGTGGTCTTAGCCATAGCTGCAGGTTACCGGCGCGGCCGGCGGCGAACTCATCATCGGGCAAACGCCCCGGGCAGCACGTCGCGGTAGGTGGGTATCCCCGCCACCGATTCCGCGGCGAACACGCCGACCAGCACCGCACGCGCCAGGCAGTCGGCCGCGGCGGCGCCCACCTCCGCGGCCAGCCGCATCTCCGGCGAGAACGAGGCGGGCGCGTCGGGTGGGGGCGGGACCTCCACCGCCCCGGTCGCCAGCGCGAACACCGTGTCGCCGTCGTACGGGGTGTGCGCCGGGCGGACGGCGCGGGCCAGGCCGTCCTGGGCGGCGACGGCGACGCGCCGGCATGCGGCCGCGCTGAGTGCCGCGTCGGTGGCCACCACGGCAATCACGGTGTTGAGCGGGTTCTGCAGCGGGCCCGCCGCGGTGGGCAACTGCGCGAAGGCGTCGACCTGCTCCGCCGGCGGCTGTCGCAGCCCGAACTCGTGCACCAGGTCCGCCATCCACGGCAGGCCGGTGGCCCGGTCGGCGACGTCCCCGGCGGAGTTCACCACGACCACCGCGCCCACGGTCACCCCGCACGGCAACGCCGTCGAGGCGGTCCCGACGCCGCCCTTGAACACCCCGGCCCGCGCCCCCACGCCCGCGCCGACGCTCCCGACGTCCGGCGCGCCCGCCGCTTCGGCGGCTTCGCAGGCCCGGTACCCGAACTCCGCCGACGGGCGACGGTCCCAGCCGCCGACGGGCAGGTCGAAGATCACCGCGCCGGGCACGATGGGCACCACCCCGCCGGTCATCGCCACGCCACGTTCGCGTTCCTCCAGCCAGCGCATCACCCCGTCGGCGGCCGCCAGGCCGTAGGCGCTGCCGCCGGCGAGCAGCACCGCGTCGACGTACCGGACGGTGTTGGCGGGGTCGAGCAGGTCGGTCTCGCGGGTGCCGGGGGCGCCGCCGCGGCAATCGACGGCGCCGACGGTCCCGGGCGGGGTCAGCACGACGGTGACGCCACAGGCCCACCCGGCGCCCATGGTCGCGTCGGGGTCGAGTCGGTGATGGTGACCGACGCGGATGCCGCCGACGTCGGTGATGGCGTTCATCCGGCCGGCCTGCCCATCAGCACCAGGACCAGGTACTCCTGCAACACGGTCAGCCATTGATAGACGTCGAAGTGCACCGCCAGCGGGTGGTCGGCGGGCAGGCGCTCCGGTCCCTGCGGGCCGACCTCGAGCATCACGCCCAGCGTCAGGCGGATGTCGTTGACGGCCGCGATCCACGCGTTGGCGTCGTCCTCGGTCAGCTCGAAGCGGCCGCCGTCGTTCGGAACGGATTCCAACAAGCGTTGTGCGGCAACGCGTTTGGCCTCGATGATTTCGGGCTCGTGCAAGCTGCGCAGCGCGGCGTTGAGGCTGTTCGCCGCCTCGGGGTCCGACGCGTTGCGGTGGTCGGGATGGAAGAAATCGGGCAGCAGCCGGCGCAGGGTCGGGTCCTTCGGCGGATCACTGTTTCCGGTCCGGATGCCGGTGATCTCCTCGAGTTCGTCTGCGGGCGAGGATGATTCACGCTCATCGAGCAACCCGACCATGGCGGTGGCCAGGTTCTTCAGCAGGGCGGCTTCGTGAGACGCCAGGGCGGACCGGAAACGGGGACCGTCCGCGGTCTCGACGCGCTTCCATTTGCGCACAGGTGATCGCCGAAGCCCTCGAAGATCACCGGTCCTGCTGCAGGGTCGCCCACAATCCGGCAGCATGCAGCTTGGACACGTCGACTTCCATGGACTCCCGGCTGCCGGCCGACACCACCGCCTTGCCTTCGTTGTGCACCTGCAGCATCAGCTTGGTGGCGTGCGGCTCGCTGTAGCCGAACAGCTTTTGGAACACGTACGTCACATAGGTCATCAGGTTGACCGGGTCATCCCAGACGATGGTGACCCACGGACTCGCGGTTACCTCTACCGGCGCGGACTCACGTTGTCCTGTAGTGCCCGGCTTAGTGGGCGCTGACATAACAACCATGGTCTACACGATACCGAGCGACAGGTGAGGTTTCCGAGCCCCCGACGGCAGCCGATACCGTTATGGAATGAACGACGCGGTCGTAACTGGGCTGCTTACCGACAAGTACGAGTTGACGATGTTGGCGGCCGCGCTGCAAGACGGCACCGCCGACCGCCCGACGACCTTCGAACTGTTCGCCCGCCGACTGCCCGAGGGCCGTCGTTACGGCGTGGTCTGCGGGACCGGCCGGTTGCTCGCGGCGTTGCCGCAGTTCGGGTTCGACGACGAGGCGTGCGACGTGCTGGCGCAGTTCCTCGATCCAGATACGTTGCGCTACTTGGGTGATTTCCGGTTCGGCGGTGACATCGACGGCTACGCCGAAGGCGAGCTGTACTTCCCCGGCTCCCCCGTCCTGTCGGTGACCGGCACTTTCGCCGAATGCGTCGTGCTGGAGACGCTGGCGTTGTCGATCTTCAATCACGACACGGCGGTGGCCTCGGCGGCGGCGCGGATGGTCAGTGCGGCCAGGGACCGACCGTTGATCGAGATGGGATCGCGCCGGACCCACGAATACGCCGCGGTCGCCGCGGCGCGTGCCGCCTATATCGCCGGCTTCGCCGCCTCCTCCAACCTCGAGGCCCAGCGCCGATACGGCATACCCGCGCAGGGCACCTCGGCGCACGCGTTCACCATGCTGCACGCGAGCGACCAAACCGCCGAAGAGACCGAACTGGCCGCGTTCCGGGCGCAGGTCGAGGCGCTGGGCGTCGACACCACGTTGCTGGTCGACACCTACGACGTGACGACCGGCGTGGCCAACGCCGTCGCCGCCGCCGGGACGTCGCTCGGTGCGGTGCGGATCGACTCCGGTGAGCTGGGCGTGCTGGCGCGCCAGGTCCGCGACCAGCTCGACGGGTTGGGCGCCACCGGCACCCGCATCGTGGTCTCCGGTGACCTCGACGAGTTCTCCATCGCGGCCCTGGGCGCCGAACCGGTGGACAGTTACGGCGTCGGCACGTCGCTCGTGACGGGTTCGGGCGCGCCGACCGCGAACATGGTTTACAAACTGGTCGAAGTGGACGGGATACCGGTGCAAAAGCGCAGCAGCCGCAAGGAATCCCGCGGCGGCCGCAAGGAGGCGCTGCGCCTGACGCGGCCGTCGGGCACCGTCACCGAGGAGGTGGTGTACCCGGCGGGCCGCCGGCCCACCGCGAGCGAACCGGCCCGGGTGCTGACCGTCCCGCTGGTCCGCGGGGGCGACGTCGTCGCCAAACCGAATGTGGCCGAGGCGCGCGAGCTGGTAGCTTCCGGACTGCGCAGCCTGCCGTGGGAGGGCCTGAACCTGTCGCACGGCGAGCCCGCGATCCCGACGACGCAGATTCCCGCCGGTCACCGGTAGCACCAGAGAGGGTAGCCACGTCCGAAGTGTCCGTGCCCGAGTTGCTGGCCGCCGCCGTGGCCGGGCTGGGCGGCAGTGAGCGCGGCGGTCAACTCGAGATGGCCAACGCCGTCGCGCGGGCGTTCGCGAGCGGTGAGCACCTGGTCGTGCAGGCCGGCACCGGCACGGGAAAGTCGCTGGCATACCTGGTGCCCGCGATCGTTCGCGCCATCGACGACGATTCGCCGGTCGTCGTGTCCACGGCCACCATCGCGCTGCAGCGCCAGCTCGTCGATCGCGACCTGCCCAGGCTGATCGACTCGATCGCCGGCGCGCTGCCGCGCCGCCCGCAGTTCGCACTGCTCAAGGGCCGACGAAACTATCTGTGCCTGAACAAGATTCACAACGGTGGCGCCGAGGCCGAGGAAGACGCCGGCGACCGGCCGCAGGAGGAACTATTCGATCCGATGGCGGCCACCGCGCTGGGCCGCGACGTCCAACGGCTCACCGCCTGGGCGTCGACGACCGAGTCCGGCGACCGCGACGACCTGAAACCCGGTGTGCCGGATCGATCCTGGTCGCAGGTCAGCGTTTCGGCGCGGGAATGCCTGGGCGTGGCCCGCTGCCCGTTCGGCACCGAGTGCTTCTCCGAACGGGCGCGCGGCCGGGCCGGCGCGGCGGACATCGTGGTGACCAACCACGCGCTGCTTGCTATCGACGCCGTCTCCGAATCGGCCGTGCTGCCCGAACACGCGCTGCTGGTGGTGGACGAGGCCCACGAGTTGGTCGACCGGGTCACGTCGGTGGCCACCGCGGAATTGACGCCGGCCGCCCTGGGCGTAGCGGCGCGCCGGATCGCCCGGTTGGTCAATCCCGAACTGTCCCAACGCTTGGAGGCCGCGACGGCAAACTTCGCCGCGGCCATCCATGACGCCACCCCGGGCCGCATCGACCGCCTCGACGACGAGCTGGCGACCTACCTGACCGCGCTGCGCGACGCCGCCGGCGCGGCGCGCTCGGCGATCGACACCACCAGCGACGCGAAAGCGGCCGCGGCACGCGCCGAGGCGATCGCGGCGCTCGCCGAGATATCGGATACCGCGTCGCGGGTCCTCACCTCGTTCGCCCCGGCGATCCCCGATCGCACAGATGTGGTCTGGCTGGATCACGAGGACAACCGGGGCGCGATGCGCCCGGTGCTGCGGGTGGCGCCGCTGTCGGTCGCGGGCCTGCTGCGCGAGCGGGTGTTCTCCCGATCCACCGCGGTGTTGACGTCGGCGACCCTGGCCATCGGCGGAACCTTCGACGCGATGGCCGCGGCGTGGGGCCTGACCGCTCCCGACGCCCCCGCTGCGCGCTGGCGCGGTGTCGACGTCGGTTCGCCGTTCCACCACGCCAAGGCCGGCATTCTGTACGTCGCCGCCCACCTGCCGCCGCCGGGGCGGGACGGCACCGGCTCGGCCGAGCAGCTGGCCGAGATCGCCGAGCTCATCACCGCGGCGGACGGGCGGACCCTGGGCCTGTTCTCGTCGATGCGCGCCGCGCGGGCCGCCGCCGAGGCCATGCGCCAGCGATTGTCGACGCCGGTGCTGTGTCAGGGTGACGACAGCACCTCCGCGCTGGTCGAGCAGTTCAGCGCCGACCCTCAGACCTCGCTGTTCGGCACGCTGTCGCTGTGGCAGGGTGTCGACGTTCCCGGGCCGTCGCTGTCCCTGGTACTCATCGATCGCATCCCGTTTCCGCGGCCGGACGACCCGCTGCTGGGCGCCCGGCAGCGCGCGGTCGCCGCGCGCGGCGGCAACGGTTTCATGGCCGTCGCCGCCAGCCACGCCGCCTTGTTGTTGGCCCAGGGCGCGGGCCGGCTGTTGCGGCGCGTCACCGACCGCGGAGTGGTCGCGGTGCTGGACTCGCGGATGGTCACCGCCGGCTACGGCGCCTACCTGTGCGCCTCGCTGCCGCCGTTCTGGCAGACCACCGACCCCGCGCAGGTCCGCGCGGCGCTGGAGCGACTGCGCGCCGCGCCGGAGGGGCCGCCGACGGTCAGCGGGCCAGGGTGACCAGACCCAACTCGGCGCTGGAGGCCAGCATCGGGTGACGGGGCAGCACGCGCACCGTGTACCCGACCGCACCCGCCAGCGGTAACGACAGCGTCGTCGAGAACACCTGGTTGCCCCCTTCGGCGGTGCCGGTGTACGACATCTCGACGGTGACCGGGTCCAGCAGCGCATCGCTGGAGTCCACCCGGCCCACCAGGCCCTGGACCGTGACCTCGTCGGGCGCCAGCCCGTCCAGCGCGACGGTGGCCGTCAGGGTCAACTTGGAGCCGAGCACGGGGGTGTCCGGCAATCCGGTGCTGTCGACGTCGGTGATGGTGATCTTGGGCCAGGCCTCCTCCGCGCGCCGACGGTAGGCCGCCACCTCGCGCGCCGCGCCGAACTCGCCGCCGTCCTCGCCGTCCTCGGCTGGCCCCACGGTCCTGCGCAGCGACTGCGCCGCGGGCAGGTAGTACTGCTGCACGTAATCGAGCACCATCCGCGACGCCAGTACCTTCGGCCCGAGCGTCTGCAAGGTGTGCCGCACCATCTCGATCCAGCGCGGCGGCACCCCGTGTTCGTCTCGTTCGTAGAACTTGGGCGCCACGGACTGTTCCAGGAGGTCGTAGAGGGCGCTGGCCTCCAGGTCGTCGCGACGGGTTTCGTCCGTCACACCGTCGGCGGACGGTATCTCCCAACCGTTTTCGCCGTCGTACCACTCGTCCCACCAGCCGTCGCGGATGGACAGGTTCAACCCGCCGTTGAGCGCGCTCTTCATCCCGGACGTGCCGCAGGCCTCCAGCGGCCGCAGCGGGTTGTTCAACCAGACGTCGCATCCCCAGTACAGGAGCCGCGCCATGGACATGTCGTAGTCGGGCAGAAACGCGATGCGGTGCCGCACCTCCGGCCGGTCGGCGAAGCGCACCACCTGCTGGATCAACGCCTTGCCGCCGTCGTCGGCCGGGTGCGACTTCCCCGCCACGATCAGCTGGATCGGCCTCTGCTCGTCGACCAGCAGGCGTTCGAGCCGCTCCGGGTCGCGCAGCATCAGCGTCAACCGCTTGTACGTGGGCACCCGCCGCGCGAAACCGATGGTGAGCACGTCGGGGTCGAACGCCTTTGCGATCCAACCCAATTCGGCGTCGGACGCCCCGCGTTCCAGCCACGATTTGCGCAGCCGCCGCCGCACGTCCTCGACCAAAAGCAAGCGCAGTTGGGACCGGATCCACCAAAGATGGCCCGAATCAACCTGGTTCAGGCGCAGCCAGACACCCGGGTCGGCGAACGAGTCCGAACCCGCCAGCTCGTGCCCCAACTGCAACCATTGCGGAGCCGCCCAGGTGCGCGCGTGAACTCCGTTGGTGATCGACCCGATCGGCACCTCGTCGGCGTCGAAGCCCGACCACAGCTCGCTGAACATGGCCCGGCTCACCTCGCCGTGCAGCAGCGATACGCCGTTGGCCCGCTGCGCCAACCGCAGACCCATGTGCGCCATGTTGAATTTGGTCGGATCGTCCTCGGCGCCGAGCGCGAGAACGCGGGCGGTCGGCACGCCCGGCAACAACACGGGCGCGCTCTTGCCACCGGCCTTCTCGGTCTTCTTGCCGGCGTCCTCCTCGACATGCCCGTCGAAGTAGAGCCGCACCATGTCGATCGGAAACCGGTCGATGCCGGCGGGCACCGGGGTGTGGGTGGTGAAGACCGTGCTGGAGCGCACGACGGCCAGCGCGGTGTCGAAGTCCAGCCCCGCATCGGTCATCAGCTCGCGGATGCGTTCGGCTCCGAGGAACCCGGCGTGCCCCTCGTTCATGTGGAACACCTCGGGGGCGGGCAGGCCTTCGATGGCGGTGAACGCGCGGATCGCGCGCACCCCGCCGATGCCGGCCAGCAGCTCCTGACGCATCCGGTGCTCTTGGTCGCCGCCGTACAGCCGGTCGGTGATGCTGCGCAGCTCGTGCTCGTTCTCGGGGACGTCGGAATCGAGCAGCAGCAGCGGCACCCGGCCCACCTGCGCCACCCAGATCCGCGCGTGCAGCTGGGCGGCGTCGGGCAGCGTCAGTTCGACCAGGACGGGGTCGCCGGCGGCATCGGTGAGCAGCCGCAACGGCAGCCCCTGCGGGTCCAGCGACGGGTAGGTCTCGTTCTGCCAGCCGTCCGCGGTCAGCGACTGCCGGAAATACCCGGACCGGTAGTAGAGGCCGACCGCCACCAGCGGCGCGCCCAGGTCCGACGCCGCCTTCAGGTGGTCCCCGGCGAGGATGCCCAAACCGCCCGAGTAATTGGGCAGCACCTCGGCGACGCCGAACTCCATCGAGAAGTAGGCGATGGCCGCCGGCATCGCCCGACCTTCGGCCTGCTGCTGCTGATACCAGAGCGGACGGCTCAGGTAATCGTTCAGGTCGGCGGCCAGTTGGTCGAGCCGACCGAGGAACGCCTCGTCGAGCGCCAGCTCGTCGAGGCGGGCCGGATTGACCGCGCCCAGCAACGCGACCGGGTCGGCGCCGCACCGCTGCCACAACCCCGCGTCCACCGTCGCGAACAAGTCCTGGGTGGGCCTGTCCCATGACCATCGCAAGTTGGTCGACAGCTGGTCCAGCGCGGCCAGCCGCTCGGGAAGGTGAGCTCGGACGGTAAAGCGGCGGAGGGCTTTCACGCGTCCTTACCTTACTGAGGATTTCGCTCGGTGCACGGCGGCGGAGAGCGCTTTTCGAGCCAAGGGTGTGACCGGACACTAGGGTGGGTATCGGTTAGTTACTGGGGCCGCAACGGCGCTTCCCCGCAGAGGAAGTTCCCCACGACAGGAAGTTTCGCCAGACGAGAGGCATTCCGCGACGGAGCACACCGCGGTTTGGCCGCACACAATCGGAACCAGCCGACGACGATTCGGAAATGGAGTGTTGTGCCTGGTCGTGTCGAGATCGATAACGTCCAACCCGTCGTCTCCTGCGGCGCTTATCCCGCCAAGGCCGTGGTCGGCGAGACCGTACCGGTCAGCGCGGCGGTGTGGCGGGAAGGCCACGAGGCCGTCGCGGCGACCCTGGTGGTGCGCTACCTCGGGCCACGCTATCCGCAAGTGACCGAGACGCGCCGACTCAAGGCGGTGCAGGCTCCGGTCAAGCTCGCATCCGAGGTCGACGGCGGCGTGGACCAGCAACGGATCAAGCCGCTGCTCCTGCCGATGACACTGGGCCTCGAGCCCTACGTGTTCCACGGCCAATTCACGCCCGACCGGGTCGGCCTGTGGACGTTCAGAGTGGACGGTTGGGGTGACCCCATCGACTCCTGGCGGCACGGTCTGGTCGCCAAGCTCGAGGCCGGTCAGGGCGAGACCGAACTGTCCAACGACCTGCTGGTGGGGGCCGCGCTGTACGAGCGCGCCGCCACCGGGGTGCCGCGCGCGCGGCGCGACCCGCTGCTGGCGGCCGCCACGGCGCTGCGAAGCCCCGGGGACCCGACCACCCGCACCGCGCTGGCCCTGGCGCCGGAGATCGACGAGATCCTCGCCGAGTATCCGTTGCGCGATTTGGTCACCCGCGGCGATCAGTACGGGGTCTGGGTGGATCGGCCGCTGGCGCGCTTCGGTTCGTGGTACGAGATGTTTCCCCGCTCGACCGGCGGGTGGGACGCCAAAGGCAAACCCGTGCACGGCACGTTCGCCACGGCGGCCGCCCAGCTTCCCCGCATCGCGGCAATGGGATTCGACGTCGTGTACCTGCCGCCGATCCACCCGATCGGTAAGATCCACCGCAAGGGCCGCAACAACTCTCCGACCGCCGCCCCTTCAGATGTGGGCTCCCCCTGGGCAATTGGTAGTGACGAGGGCGGCCACGACGCCATCCATCCGGAGCTTGGCACCATCGAGGACTTCGACGCGTTCGTGGCCGCGGCGGGCGAACTGGGCATGGAGGTGGCACTGGACCTGGCGTTGCAGTGCGCACCGGACCATCCGTGGGCCCGCGAGCATCGCGAGTGGTTCACCGAATTGCCCGACGGCACCATCGCCTACGCGGAAAACCCGCCCAAGAAATACCAGGACATCTACCCGCTCAACTTCGACAACGACCCGGCCGGCCTCTACGACGAGGTGCTGCGCGTCGTGCGGCACTGGATGGACCACGGGGTCAAGTTCTTTCGGGTGGACAACCCGCATACCAAGCCGCCGAACTTCTGGGCATGGCTGATCGCCCAGGCCAAGAGCATCGACCCCGACGTGCTTTTCCTGTCGGAGGCCTTCACCCCGCCGGCCCGGCAGTACGGGCTGGCCAAGCTCGGCTTCACCCAGTCCTACAGCTACTTCACCTGGCGCACGGCCAAGCAGGAACTCACCGAGTTCGGCGACGCCATCGCCGCCGCCGCGGATTTCCGGCGGCCGAACCTGTTCGTGAACACCCCCGACATCCTGCACGCCATCCTGCAGCACAACGGCCCGGGAATGTTCGCCATCCGCGCGGTGCTGGCGGCGACCATGGGTCCGGCTTGGGGCGTGTACTCGGGCTACGAGCTGTTCGAACACCGCGCGGTGCGGGAGGGCAGTGAGGAGTACCTGGACTCCGAGAAGTACGAGCTGCGGCCGCGCGATTTCGCGGGCGCTCTGGCCGAGGGGCGTTCGCTCGAGCCGTTCATCACGCTGCTCAACTCGATTCGGCGGCTGCACCCCGCGCTGCAGCAGCTGCGCACCATCCATTTCCACAGCGTGGACAACGATGCGCTGTTGGCCTACAGCAAGTTCGACCCGGCCACCGGCGACTGCGTGTTGGTGGTGGTGACGCTCAACGCGTACGGCGCCGAGGAAGCCACCCTGTTTTTAGACATGGCGGCATTGGGTATGGAGCCCTACGAGCGATTTTGGGTGCGCGACGAAATCACCGGCCAGGAATTCCAATGGGGGCAAGCAAACTACGTTCGCATCGACCCTGCGCGGGCCGTCGCGCATGTGATCAACATGCCGCTCATCCCACAGGAGTCGCGAATGAAGCTGCTCCGCAGGCCACCACACGGACCGGAGGGATTGTGACATGAGCCAAGCCGACCAACTCGCCAAGACGCACCTGGCCCCGGACCCGGCCGACCTGTCGCGCCTGCTGGCGGGCACGCATCACAACCCGCACGGCGTCCTGGGCGCCCACGAGTACACCGACCACACCGTCATCCGCGCGTTCCGCCCGCATGCCGCCGAGGTGGTCGCGCTCGTCGGCGAGGACAAATTCCCGCTGCAGCACATCGAATCCGGCGTGTTCGCAACGGCGTTGCCGTTCACCAACCTGATCGACTACCGGCTGCAGGTGAAATACGAGGGTTCCGACCCCTACGTCGTCGCCGACGCCTACCGCTTTCTGCCCACCCTGGGCGAGGTCGACCTCTTCCTGTTCAACGAGGGCCGCCATGAGCGACTCTGGGAAGTCCTTGGCGCGCACCCGCGCTCGTTCACCACGGCCGACGGGGTCGTCAACGGGGTGTCGTTCGCGGTGTGGGCGCCCAACGCCAAGGGCGTCAGCCTGATCGGTGAGTTCAACGGCTGGACGGGCAATGACGCCCCGATGCGCTCACTGGGGTCCTCCGGGGTGTGGGAGCTGTTCTGGCCCGATTTTCCCGCCGACGGCCTGTACAAGTTCCGCGTGCACGGCGCCGACGGCGTGGTGACCGATCGGGCCGACCCGATGGCCTTCGCCACCGAGGTGCCGCCGCACACCGCCTCACGGGTGACGCGCAGCAAGTACTCCTGGCAGGACGCCGACTGGATGGAACAGCGCGCCCAGCGCAACCCGGTCTTCGAGCCGATGAGCACCTACGAGGTTCACCTCGGTTCATGGCGCCCCGGGCTGAACTACCGGCAGCTGGCCGAGGAGCTGACCAATTACGTTGTGGAGCACGGGTTCACCCACGTCGAGCTGCTTCCCGTCGCCGAGCATCCCTTCGCCGGGTCATGGGGTTACCAGGTGACGTCGTACTTCGCGCCGACGTCGCGGTTCGGCACACCCGACGAGTTCCGGGCGCTCGTCGACGCGCTGCACCGCGCCGGCATCGGCGTCATCGTGGACTGGGTGCCGGCGCACTTCCCCAAAGACGCCTGGGCGCTGGGCCGGTTCGACGGCACCCCCCTCTACGAGCACTCCGACCCCAAGCGTGGCGAGCAATTGGATTGGGGCACCTACGTGTTCGACTTCGGCCGCAACGAGGTGCGCAACTTCCTGGTGGCCAACGCGCTGTATTGGCTCGAGGAGTACCACGTCGACGGCCTGCGCGTGGACGCGGTGGCGTCCATGCTGTACCTGGACTACTCACGCCCGGAAGGCGGCTGGACCCCCAACATCTACGGCGGCCGGGAAAACCTGGAGGCCGTGCAGTTCCTGCAGGAGATGAACGCCACGGTGCACAAGTCGGCCCCGGGCATCGTCACCATCGCGGAGGAGTCGACGTCGTGGCCGGGCGTGACACGCCCGACAAACCTTGGCGGCCTGGGTTTTTCGATGAAGTGGAACATGGGCTGGATGCACGACACCCTCGACTACATCAGCCGCGACCCGATTTACCGCAACTACCACCACCACGAGATGACGTTCTCGATGCTCTACGCGTTCAGCGAGAACTATGTGCTGCCGATCAGCCACGACGAGGTGGTGCACGGCAAGGGCACGCTGTGGGGGCGGATGCCGGGCAATAACCACGTCAAGGCCGCCGGGCTGCGCAGCCTGCTCGCCTACCAGTGGGCGCATCCCGGTAAGCAATTGCTGTTCATGGGGCAGGAATTCGCCCAGCGCGCCGAATGGTCCGAGGAGCGCGGCCTGGACTGGTGGCAACTCGACGAGCAGGGCTTCTCCAACGGCGTCCTACGCATGGTGCGCGACATCAACGCCATCTACCGCAACCGCCCGGCGCTGTGGAGCCAGGACACCATTCCCGACGGCTACTCCTGGATCGACGCGAACGACTCGGCCAACAACGTGCTGAGCTTCTTGCGGTATGGCAGCGACGGCTCGGTCATGGCTTGCGTGTTCAACTTCGCCGGCAGCGAGCACAGCGGTTACCGGCTCGGCCTGCCGTCCGCGGGCCGCTGGCGCGAGGTGCTCAACACCGACGCCACCGACTACAACGGCTCCGGCATCGGCAACATGGGCGGCGTCGACGCCACCGAGGACCCGTGGCACGGCCGGCCGGCGTCGGCGGTGCTGGTGTTGCCGCCCAACTCGGCCCTGTGGCTCGAACCGGAGTAGGCCCTCAGTAGAGCGCGTTGGCGAGGTTGCGCCGTCCGGCGACGACCTCGGGGTCGGCCGGATCGAAGAGCTCGAAAAGCTCGATCAACCGGGTGCGCACCCGCGTGCGTTCGTCGCCGGATGTGCTGCGCACCAACGCGATCAGGCGCTCGAACGCGGCGCTCACGTCCTGATTGAGGATTTGCACGTCCGCGGCCGCCAGGGCCGCGTCGATGTCGCCCGGGGACGCATCGGCCGCCGCGGGGGCGTCCGGTGCATGGGCGGTCGCGCGCATGAGGAAGTCGATCTGCCGGATCGCGCCCTTCGCTTCGACGCTGCCCGGGTTGGCGTCCAGAATCGCCTGGTAGGCGTCCCTGGCGCCCGCGAAGTTGCCCGCCTCGAGCTGTTCGCGCGCGGCGGCCAGCTCAGGGTCCACCACCTCGGCATCCGCGGAACCGGCTGGGCCCCTTAGCTTTCCGGCCGTCGCCGACAAGATCTGATCCAGCCAGCCCCGCAATTGGTCGGGCGGCTGCATGCCCTGGAAACTCGAGATGGGCTGCCCGGCGGCCAAGGCCACGACGGTCGGGACGGCGTCGACGCCGAATATCTGGGCGACCCTGGGCGCCACGTCGACGTTGACCGTGGCCAGGGACCACTGGCCGTTGTCCTGCGCCGCCATGCCGGACAGCGTGTCCAGCAGTTGGACACACGCGTCGCTGCGCGGCGACCACAGCAGGACCACGACGGGCACTTCCTCCGACCGCAGCAGGACGTCGCTCTCGAAGTTCGCCTCGGTGATGGCCGAGACGCCGGGGCCACCCTCGGCGGCCGGCGTTGCGGCGCCGCCGGTCCCGCCGGCCGGCGGTTGCTGCTGGGCCCGCTGCTTGAGACCGGACAAGTCGACGGCACCGGCCAGCGCGGGGCCGATTGAGGGTCGCGGACGCGTCACGCCGTCAAGTTTGTCATGCCCATCGCCGGCCCATCCACCGGGCGTTCGGCGGCCCGCAGGCGCCCCGAAGGGGCACCCGAGCGGCCGGTATGACGAAGATCACAAAAGTTCCCGCGGCCGTCGCGCCAGCAACGTCGACGCGCGTCGTCCGGGCGCCGCTCAGTTTGCCCGCAGGATCAACGCGTCGCCCTGGCCGCCCGCCCCGCACAGGGCCGCCACGCCGTAGCCGGAGCCGCGCCGGGCCAGCTCCAGGGCCACATGCAGGGTGATCCTGGCGCCCGACATGCCGATCGGGTGCCCGACCGCGATCGCGCCGCCGTTGACGTTGACGATCTCGGGGTCGACGCCGAGTTCGCGGGTCGAGGCCAGGGCGACCGCAGCGAACGCCTCGTTGATCTCGACGACGTCGAGCTGGTCGACCGAAATCCCCTCGCGGCTGAGAGCTTTCTTGATCGCGTTGGCCGGCTGCGACTGCAGCGTGGAGTCCGGTCCGGCGACGACACCGTGCGCACCGATCTCGACCAGCCAGGTCAGCCCCAGCTCCTCCGCCTTGGCCTTGTTCATCACCACCACGGCCGCCGCGCCGTCGGAGATCTGCGACGCCGAACCGGCGGTGATGGTGCCGTCCTTACGGAAGGCCGGTTTGAGGCCGGCCAGGGACTCGGCGGTGGTGTTGGCGCGGATCCCCTCGTCCTCGGTGAACTGCAGCGGATCACCCTTGCGCTGCGGGATGTTGACCGGAACGACCTCGTCGGCGAAGACTCCGTCCTTCCACGCCGCGGCGGCCTTCTGATGCGACCGCGCAGCGAACTCGTCCTGCTCGGCGCGGGTGAACTTGTCGACGTCGTTGCGCTGCTCGGTGAGTGCGCCCATCGGCTGGTCGGTGAAGACGTCGTGCAGGCCGTCGTAGGCCATGTGGTCCAGGACCGTGACGTCGCCGTACTTGTAGCCAGCCCGGCTGTCCATCAGCAAATGCGGCGCCTTGGTCATGGACTCCTGGCCGCCGGCCACCACCACCTCGAACTCGCCGGCGCGGATGAGCTGGTCAGCCAGCGCGATGGCGTCGATACCGGACAGGCACATCTTGTTGATCGTCAGCGCGGGAACGTCCCAGCCGATGCCGGCCGCAACCGCCGCCTGGCGTGCGGGCATCTGGCCGGCCCCGGCGGTCAACACCTGGCCCATGATCACGTACTCGACCAGCGAGGCGGGCACGTTGGCCTTTTCCAGCGCGCCGGCGATCGCGATCGCACCCAAGTCGCTCGCCGAGAAATCCTTCAGCGAACCCATCAACTTGCCGATCGGCGTGCGCGCTCCAGCAACGATCACCGACGTCGTCATAACAACCTCCCAAGGGTCCGCGGACGGCCGATTCGGCCTCCCGGAGAAGCGCAATCTTTGCCGCCAGGTTACCTTTATGTGATGACGACCGATCAAGTTGACGCCCGTCAGGTCCTCGCCACCGAGCTGGTGACGGCGATCGATCACGTCGGCATCGCAGTCGCCGACCTGGACACCGCAATCGCGTGGTACCACGACCACCTCGGCATGATCCTGGTGCACGAGGAAGTCAACTCCGACCAGGGAATCCGCGAGGCCATGCTGGCCGTGCGCGGCGCCCCCGCGGGCACCGCGCAGATCCAGCTGATGGCCCCGATCGACGACTCCTCGACCATCGCCAAGTTCCTCGACAAGCGGGGGCCGGGCATCCAGCAGATGGCGGTCCGGGTGACCGACCTCGACAGCCTGGTCGAGCACCTGCGCTCCCAGGGCATCCGGCTCGTCTACGAGACGCCGCGTCGTGGCACGGCAAACTCGCGGATCAACTTCATCCACCCCAAGGACGCCGGCGGCGTGCTCATCGAGCTGGTCGAACCGGCCGCCTGATCACGACCACTTCCTGGTCGGGCCCCGCGTGGTGCGGTGGCTCCAGCACGGGGCGTGCCAATGGCGCCGATCGTCGGATCCCCCGAGGGTTGGATCGGTCGGCCACACCACCAGATGTGCGGTGCCCGAGCGTATTTCGTGATCACATCCGGGACAGCGGTAGGTCTTGACCGCACGGGCCGCCGCGACGGGGCGGACCTCGTATTCGTGCCCGTCGGGCCCGATCTCCACCCGGCGGAACTCCGGGGGCGGCGACGACGGCCGGTGCCGGCGGGGCGGTGTGCGGCGCCGTGCCATGCCGCCAGCCTAGCCGCCGGGCTCAGAACAGCCGGTATTCGTCGCTGTCCATCCCCCGCATCTTGTCGTAATCCAGTGTGATGCAACGGATCCCGCGGTCGGTGGCCAGGGTGCGCGCCTGCGGCTTGATCTGCTGGGCGGCGAACACCCCCTTCACCGGCGCGAGCACGCTGTCACGGTTGAGCAGCTCGAGGTAACGGGTCAGCTGTTCGACGCCGTCGATCTCGCCGCGCCGCTTGATCTCCACCGCGACCGAGCCGCCTCGCTCGTCGCGGCAGAGCAGGTCGACGGGCCCGATGGCGGTCATGTACTCGCGACGTACCAGCGTGTAGCCCTCGCCGAGCAGCTGCACGTGCTCGGCGAGCAACGCCTGCAGGTGGGCCTCGACCCCGTCCTTGACCAGCCCGGGGTCCACCCCGAGGTCGTGGCTGGAGTCGTGCTCGACGTCCTCGACGGTGATGCGCAGCTGTTCGCCGGCCTTGTTCTGCACCACCCACACGGGCGCGTCGTCGCCGGGCTCCTCGGTCAGCCAGCAGGGCGGGCTCATCCAATTCAGCGGCTTGTAGGCCCGGTCGTCGGCGTGCACGCTGACCGATCCGTCGGCCTTGAACAGCAGCAGCCGGCGCGCCGACGGAAGATGCGCGGTGAGCCGGCCGACGTAGTCCACGGTGCATTGGGCGATCACTAGACGCACCCGACTCACCTTAGAGCGTGGCCGACAAATTAGGCTGACGCCACCATGTCGGCCACCCAGAGCTTGGCGAGACGCATCGGGCGGGTGCTCGAGACGGTCACCCGTCAGAGCGGCCGGCTACCGGAGACCCCGGCGTACGGCTCCCTGCTGCTGGGCCGGGTCTCCGAGAGCCAGCGCCGTCGCCGAATCCGCATCCAGCTCATCCTCACCGTGCTGGTGCTGGGCGCCAACCTGATCGGCATCGTGGTCGCGCTGCTGTTGGTGATCGTCGCCGTGCCGCAGCCGAGCATCTTCCACGACGCGCCGGCCTGGATTACGTTCGGGGTCTCACCGGCCTACATCGCGCTGGCGCTGGCGGTGGGCACGTATTGGATCACCCGCCGGACCGTGATCTCGTTGCGCTGGGCGATCGAGGAGCGTTCGCCGAACGCGGAAGACGAGCGCAACACCTTCCTGGCCCCGTGGCGGATCGCTCGCTTCCTCCTCATTTTGTGGGGTGTCGGGGCGGTGGTGTACACGACGCTCTACGGCCTGATCAACACGCTGTTCATCCCGCGGTTCCTGGTGGCGGTGAGCATCTGCGGCGTCCTGGTGGCCACCGCCAGCTATCTAATCGCCGAGTTCGCCCTGCGTCCCGTCGCGGCGCAGGCGCTGGAGGCGGGGCCACCCCCGCGGCGTTTCTCGGCCGGGATCATGGGCCGGACGATGGTGGTCTGGTTTCTCGGTTCGGGATTGCCCGTCCTCGGCATCGCTTTTCTCGCGGGCTTCCAGGCCCTGATGCGGAACCTGACCGAGACCGAG